>JALWJV010000187.1 GCA_026996955.1 Deltaproteobacteria bacterium | reverse complement strand
CTGTGGCATGGCAGAGCCTTGCAAGGTTGCACATGGCAGGGGCGTAGGGCGGGGATTGCCGCGATGCCTTTTTGAAGTGACTGGCAGCCTCCTGGTAAAGCCCCATGTCCATGAGCACTGTGCCAAGGGCATTCAGGACCGGAGGCCAGTCTGGCCGAAGAGAGCAAGCCTCTTCAAAGAGTGTCCTTGCCTCCTGGAGCTTACCTTTCTGATGAAGGGAAGATGCCCTGTGCAGAATTTTTTCCAGTGTCATGAAATTTTAAGGCGCCAGGGCATCAAGGGCACGTTTCATTATGGCATCATGCTCCTCAGGTGTGCGGGCCCTTCCATATTTTTCAATTATCCTCTGCCACTTTTCAGTACCGGTGTATTTGTGGCATGCGGCACACACCCCCTCCCGCTCAACCAGCAGACGCTGTTTGTCTCCAAGCGGCCTGTCTTCCGGAAGGGGCATGTTCTGGACCTGTACCCCCTTTCTTGTAATGAGCTGTTCAGGTGAAAACGGGAAGTCCTTTATTGGAGGGGCCTGCCACGGGGCATCAAGTCCGGGGATGTCGCCATATATGCCCTTGCTCATGTCTGAAAAAACCGGGTGTTCTCCAAATATCTTCTCAGCCGACCTTGAGTTACCCGTACCATAGCCTAGTGCCTTGGGGCTGGTGTGGCAGTTTTCACAGGTACGAGCCACCGGGCTGATGGAGTGGGGCTGCTCAGGGGCAAGGGTTGCACTGTTATGCCCTGATGAAGTGGTATAATGCCGGTTAACGGTCTTAAGTTCTCCTTTTTCATCAACATAGGTGTAAAATACCTGGCATCCTGGAACCAGGGGAGAGACCCTGCCCCGGAAATTTACCCCGAGCATGGGGTCTTCCCAGCGAAGGAATGAGCGGTTTTCCATGGCAATGTTGCCGGCAGTTTTTGTAATGGTCTGCCTGCCGCTTTGGCTGTCAGGATTTTTTGATGTTATGATCCAGTCAGTGCCTGTCTTCCGCCTGTCATACTTGATATGGCAGCCAAAGCACTGGGGTGCCCAGGTTGCATGGCAGGCATAACATTCAAGTTTTTTCATGTGCGGGACAGATACCATTGCAGTTCGGGCTGTATCGGTCTTGAAGGCATCCCTCTGGTTCATTGCCTTCAGCAGCGGAACCCTGTGTTCCTGGCCGGAAAAAACACTCTTTATAAGAACTTCGCCATTTCGCCTCTGCCAGTTGGCACGTGCATTTCCCCTTGAGGTGAGCAGATAGACCTTGCCGTTTTTTGAATAGGTCCCGCGGCTTCCCTCCAGGGTTACAGGGGTGCCATATCCCACCGGTAACTCCCAGGGATAGGCATCAGGCGTACCGTGACAGTCATAGCACGATACCTCTACCTGGTACCATGTTACAGGATAGATATTTCCGTCTCCGTGCACATCAATGGATGTGTGGCAGTCAACACACTCCATCCCGCGCTGAAAGTGGATGTCAGACTTTACATGCATGTATTCCTTGGTGAACAGGGGAGTCTGGGGCTCTCCATACCTGTTAAACGGAGGCGCCTTGCCATCCTTCACATAATCGTATTCAAACATCCCTGTAAAAGTGGTGCCTATCCGTTTGCCGCGGGTATGGCAGTGGGTGCACTGGGCAGAGGGGATGGCAGTTGTTATCCGGTGACGGATAGGATGGAAACGCCCCTTTAAAGTCTTTATGGCAGGATCGACGCCCCTGTACTCCCCGTCATTACTGTAAAGCACATGGCATGCTGCACATCCTGAAGCCCGCCTGTCACCACGCTTTCCGCGTCCTTCGCCCCATACATGGCAACGGCCACACTGCTTTCTGTGCATGTCGGCAAAGCCCGCCTGCTCCTCAGTGCCGAAAATCCTTTTTGCCTGCTCAAAATCAGGTATCTCCTTAACTCCTTCAAGCCGGTTTATGAACCCAAGCTCCAGCGCCTTTTTTATCCACTTTTTATAAAGTTCGGATCCTGCTGCAGGCTCTGCGCCGTCAGGGTCGTCCATGTTGAAGTCCGCATAGGGAAAAGTGCCCTTTGGGATAACTCCGTTTGATGAAAGTGTCTTGTTTGCCTTGCCTGTCTCAAGAGCCATGAGGGAGCGTGCCATACGGTAGGTGTAGTTCCTGCCCGTGGTGCCTGAAGGATCAGAAAATTGGCTTGTATGGCTGTAAATGCTCCCTCCAGCAGGTTTTGGCAGTGGTTTTCCCATAACAGACGTTATGGTGTTGTGTCCATCGTGACACCTTGCGCACCCATCTCCCTGGTGCAGGACCCACATGCTTGAAGGGTTGGGATGCATATCCCTGTGGGCTTCAGCTTTTGTCAGGGCTTCAGGGTTGCCGTCATGGCATACTGCGCATTCATAGCCTTCCCCTTTCCCGAACCGGTCTTCTGCCTGGGCTAATAGCCAGGGCTGCATTGCGTCATTGATGACAGCAATGCCGGTATGGCATGAACGGCAGCCTGAACCGGCATCTGCCTGCCCGTGGTGAGTAAACAGGAGCAGTGCAAACAGTAACAGTGCAGGGAGTATGGTGCGTGGTGATTTCATTGATGGTTTTAGCTGTTGTCAGAGCAATCCTGCAGTGTGGGACAAATCGTCATGATGTGTTCCGAGACCTTTATCCAGGGCTTTCTTATGATGCGATCTTTTGTGTTTTCAAAAAATACTTCCATCTTTAAGTTGGTGAGCCTGTCAACCTGTGGCATTATGATCGTGCCGGTTTGCCTGCCAAGAATGATGTATGCGCTTCCATTGAAATTAATCCTGCAGGCCTTGTCAGTGGCATTGACAATTACCACTGTGCCCTGGGAACATATGAGATATGTAGCCTGCTCGATGCCACTTGAATCAACATTGAAGAGTATTTTGCAGGCACATTCACTTTTTGCAATAGTAACAGGTTCATCCTCACCTTCTGTATCCTCATCCATTGTGGAATCGTCATAGTCATCCAGTTCGTCATCATCCATGTTTTCATCCAGTTCGTCATCATCCATGTCTTCATCTTCATCATCCTCGAGATCATTAAGCACCTTGATGCCATCTGTCTGGGCCATGAGCAGGGGAGGTGTTGCCCGGGCTGCATGCATGTCAAAACCAATGGAGTTCTTGGCATTGTAGAGGAAAAATATGGATACAATGAGCAGCGTGAACAGGAAAGAGAAGTGCTTCATGACTACCTCCTTTTTGCTTTGTGGATAAAATTGTCAGGCATAGTGCATCTGCTGCAGTACGCACAAAATTAATGTTATCATACCCTTGAATTGTTTTGCAAGGTTGAGGGCTTTGGGTTAATACTGGCATAAAATAAGTATCTATTCAGTGTGGTAAATGGTCTTGTTTTGGAGTGACTTTGAAGAATTTCGTAGTTTTTCTTGGCGAAGCGCAGCCAAAAAATCGCGTCTGTCTGAGCGAGGAACGAGCGAGTTTCGCGATTTTGGCGAAGAAAGCCTTAGAAAAACAAGAAATTGTTCTCCGGAACGGAAAAACAAGACCATTTACCCACCTTTATTAATAAAATTACGCTGAACAGTTACTAAAATAAATTCAATGCCGGAGGCCCGATGTTGGAACAGGTTGATATAATCGTAAGGGGTGAGATACTGATAATTTCTGCTGACAGGCCAGGTGATGATTCCTGGTGTCATGACGGGGCTGTTGCCATCAGCCATGGAGTGGTGAAAGCCTCGGGACCATGGAAGGAGATTTCAGGAAAGTATGAATCAAGACAGCTTCATTACCGTGAATCTGGCCTGATTATCCCCGGCCTGATAAATGCCCATACCCACGCCTCCATGTCGCTTTTTCGCGGATTGGCAGATGATCTGCCGCTTAAAAACTGGCTTGAAGAACATATTTTTCCTGCTGAGGCAAATCTCACTGCTGAACTTGTGAAAACAGGGGCTGAACTTGCCTGCGCCGAAATGATCCGCTGTGGCACAACCGGATTTGTTGATATGTACCTGTTTGAAGATACTGTGGCAGAGGTTGCGGCTTCTGCCGGGCTCAGGGCATGGGTAGGGGAGGGGATTTTTGACTTTCCCTCACCTGCGTTTCCTCATGGCAGGGAAGCCCTTGCCGAGACAGAGAGGATGCTTGATAAGTGGCAGGGGCACGAGCTTGTTACTGTGACAATTGATCCGCATACCCCCTACACCTGTGGCACTGACCTTCTGAAGAGTTGCAGGCAGCTTGCGGACAAGCGCGATGCCATTGTGGTGATGCACGTTTCAGAGACCAGTTGGGAGAATGAAGAGATTCTTCAGAGGCATGGCTGTTCCCCTGTTGAGTATCTTCACAGGCTTGGACTCCTTTCTGACCGGCTGCTTGCAGTGCACTGTGTTGTGCCGGACGATAATGATATCAATCTGCTTGCAAATAATGGAGTACGCATAGCCCACTGCCCTGAGAGCAATCTCAAGCTGGCATCAGGTGTTGCGCCAGTGTGGAAATTCCTTGAATCAGGCATTGTGACAGCCCTTGGTACAGATGGCGCGGCAAGTAACAATGATCTTGATCTCATGAGCGAGATGGATACAGCCGCAAAGCTTCCAAAGGGAATAACCCGTAATCCCGAGGTTGTTTCAGCACGAGAGGCACTGGCAATGGCAACGTGCCGGGCTGCTGATGCCATGCACAGGAGTGATCTTGGAAGGCTTGAGCC
>JALWJV010000186.1 GCA_026996955.1 Deltaproteobacteria bacterium | reverse complement strand
ATCCTATCCTGTAACTTATTAAAATAACGACATTTTAAATGTGAAAAATTTTACACTCAGGGACCTTTCTGGCATTACCTCAATTACGCTTCGACTCAGAATCGAAACCAACCTTTATCATAATTATGCAAGCAAATTTAAAGACACTACAGGAAAGCGATTTGCCATTTCCCTTATACAGGATATAATATCCGTTTTATTGTTCACACTGTATCCAATAGAGGCACTACCTACATGCTTATAGAAATTGATCCTAGACGTCCGAGGCCGCGACAGATTAAACAGGCTGCTGACTGTGTAAGGCAAGGTGGCATAATTATCTATCCCACTGATACATGCTACGGTCTTGGTGCTGACATATTCAACAAAAAGGCAATTGAAAAAATCTGCAAGATAAAGGGGTTGCCCAGAAACACACCATTCAGTTTTGTCTGCTCTGACCTCAGTGATATCAGTATGTATGCACGGGTTTCCGATTATGCATACCGAATTCTCAAACGTTTTCTTCCAGGACCCTACACGTTTGTTCTGGAAGGCTCCAGGCAGGTTCCAAAGATGATGCTTACCAAGCGCAAAACCGCCGGAATCAGGATTCCTGATCATCCGGTCTGCCTTATGATTGCCGAGGAACTTGGAAACCCTATCATAAGCACCACGGCAGGGGTTGGTGATGATATAGTGGAGGACCCACGAGACCTTCCCAATGCACTTGCCAAGAACGTGGACATAGTGGTGGATAGCGGCATTATAGTACCGCAACCCTCAAGCGTTATTTCTCTGGTGGATGATGAACCTGAAGTTATAAGGGAAGGACAGGGAGACTGCTCCCTGTTTTATGAAGATTAAGGGTCTGCCTTAATGGGAAGTCTTTTCACTTGCTGGCAGCAAATTAGCCATCAATAGCATCTTCTTTATCATCCAGGACTTTAACCAGGTTCTTTCCAGCCCGGAAGACCACTCTCTTTCCTGGCTCACACTTTGTAAGTTTGCCGGTTTTGGGATTAACAAACTCCCTTGCCTTTTGCGGTGTGACGGAAAAATTGCCAAAGCCCCTGACCTCAATACGCCTGCCCTCTGCAAGGGCATTGGTCATGGCATCAAATACCAGGTTAACGATTTCCTCCACATCCTCCCGGAAAAGTTCAGGGTTTTGGTACTGAAGTTTCCGGATAAGGTCTTTTTTCTTTAAGGAACCCCTATTCATACATCACATATTCCGCACCAGAGCCCTGGATAGCCCTTTTAATACCCTGGGAAACAGCCCCGGCAGCTCCATTTTCAAGTATCTCTCTGATCATCTTCACCTTGTCTTTGGCAGGATAGATCAGCGCGGGCTCGCCCTTTATACCGCCAGCTTCGGCAGCGGCAAGGACAGCAGTATAAAAATTCCCCATTTTATCCACAAGCCCAAGCTCAAGTGCCCGTTTTCCGGAGATAATCCTTCCGTCTGCTATTTTTCTAACCTGCTCTTCAGGAAGATTACGGCTTTTGGCAACATCTGATATGAATTGATTGTGAATATCATTCATCACATCTTCAAGAATGGCCTTTTCTTCAGGTGTAAGCGGCCTGGTTACAGAGCCAAGATCTTTGAGTTTGCCGCTTTTTATTACAGTTGTCCCTATGCCGACCTTTTCCATGAGCTTCTGCAGATTAGGAATCTTCATTATAACACCAATACTGCCTGTAACAGTGCCTGGGTTGGCAACAATGGTGCGCGCCCCCATGGCTGCATAAAACCCGCCGGAAGCCGCAACCGAGCCCATGGATACCACCACCGGCTTAACGCTGTCTGTGTGTTTTATCTCCTGAAAAAGCTCCTGTGATGCACCAACTGCCCCGCCAGGGCTGTCAATACGGATTACTATTGCCTTCACCCTAGAATTGTCACGAAATTTTCTTAACTGGGTAAGGATGGCGTCGCTGTCTGCAATAACTCCAGAAATTTTGACAATACCAACCCCCTCTTCTGTCTCACCTTCAACTACAGTGGTGGTGGCAGCATCGGACAGCCCCTTTACCACCATTGCAGTAAGCCCGAAAAATAACAGGCCGGTAAAAATTGTAAGCACCCCTACTGTGGCAAGGGCTATGAGAAGCACATTGTTTCCGCCTCGGCGTGACCTGGATGTGGAATCAGACATAATATTAACGCTCAATTCAGGTAAGATAAAGATGAATCATAATCACAAACAACCAAAAAAGGGGCAATGACCCATGATGCCACGCCCCTTTATCCGGCTTAGCCGGAGAAATTATTTTATACCTGTTTTTTGCTCAGGTGATATTTTAATCAATCTGCTGATTCGTCCTTGTTCTCTTTTGACTTGGCAAGAGACTGCTGAACCAGCTCTTCCTGAAGCAGGCTTCCAAGGGTTGTAGCGCCCTTTCCGCTTGATGAGTACTCCTCGTAGTAGGAACGCTCTTCATCCTCAGCAATACGCTTGAGGGAAAGGCCGATTCTGCGCTCAATAGGTGCTACATGAATGACCTTTGCAGAGATCTCCTCGCCTGGTTCATATTGCCCTACAGGTGTCTTGACCTTGCCGGGCCCTATCTCGGAGACATGAACAAGGCCCTCCACACCCTCTTCAAGCTCAACAAAGATGCCGAAATCAGTAACATTTGTAATTTTTCCAGTTACCATGCTGCCAACAGGATAGCGCTCAGGAGCAGACTCCCACGGATCGGGATGGAGCTGCTTTACACCAAGGGAGAAACGTTCCTTCTCCTTGTCAATATTAAGCACTACGGCCTGTATGCTCTGGCCCTTTTTGAACAGTTCGCTGGGATGCTTGATCCTCTTGCTCCAGGACAGGTCAGAGATGTGAACCAGACCGTCAATACCCTCTTCAATACCTATAAAGAGACCAAACTCGGTGACATTTTTGACCTTGCCCTCAATGACTGTGCCCTGGGGATAGCGCTCTTCGATAAGATCCCACGGGTTTGGCTCAATCTGCTTGAGGCCAAGTGAAATTCTCTTGTTCTCAAGATCAACCTTTAGTACTACTGCCTCTACCTGGTCACCTACACTGACTATCTGGCTGGGCCTGCGGATACGCTTTGTCCAGGACATCTCGGATACGTGAACAAGGCCCTCGACACCCTCTTCAAGCTCAATAAATGCACCGTAATCAGTAAGGCTTACAACCTTGCCTGTAACCCTTGCACCAACAGGATATTTTTCTTCAGCCCGTGCCCATGGGTCTTCGGTAAGCTGTTTGATACCAAGGGAGACCTTTTCGGTTTCAGGTTCATAGCTGAGCACCTTGACCTTGATGGTATCTCCAACCTTGAAAAGCTTGGAGGGATGCTCAATGCGTCCCCATGATATGTCCGTGATATGAAGAAGGCCGTCAATGCCCCCAAGGTCAACGAATACGCCGTAATCCGTAATATTCTTTACGATTCCCTCGCGTTCCTGACCCTCTTCAAGAGTTTTCAAGGTTTCTGCACGCTTTGCAGCCCTGTCCTTCTCAAGTATGGCCCTGCGGGAGACAACGATGTTCTCCCGTTTCCTGTTACACTTGAGGATTGCACATTCTAGCTCGGTGCCTACCAAAGATTCAGGCTCCCTTAGAGGCCTGAGATCAATCTGTGAGAAGGGAAGGAAGGCTATAATGCCACTCTTCCTGTCACCTATCCTTACTGAAAGGCCGCCCTTGACCCTTGAGATAACAGTGCCCTTAACCGGCTCCTCTGCCTCAAAAGCGCGTACTACATCTTCCCATACCTGCTTTCTCAAAGCCTTTGAATGAGAAAGCATAAGGGTGCTGTCATCAGAACTCCATCTTTCAAGCAGCACTTCAACGGTGTCTCCAGGCTTGACGGTTACTGTTCCGTCATCATCCTGGAATTCCCGCAAACGGATAAGCCCTTCAGACTTATATCCTACATCGACCATCACGTAGTCACGGTCAACACCTACAACAGTACCCTGGAGGATCTCGCCCTCCCTGAAGGTCTTGAGGCTCTGCTCAAACAGATCCTCAAACTGACTCATGTCCTCGATATCGTCATCATCCTCGAAAACATCTTCTGCCACACTGGCAGAATCGGTTGCTGCCGGGACATCACCGGTCTGGTCGTCAAGTTTTTCTTCAATAGAACTGCCTGTTGTTTCCGCTTCAGAAACAACTGTTGAAGTTTGTTCCTCAGTTACCTGGCTCGCCACATTATCCATTATTAAATAAACCCCCTAAAAGAGTGAAATGAGCCTTTATAACAGGCAGCCACCTAAAATTCAATGATTCTTGTCAAAGTTTTAGAAAATAAACCTGAGAAACCCCGCCCTACACAAAAACAGGTTATCTTTTAGCTCGTACTTGCAAAAATACAAAAATTTGTTAAATTGTTTTTTTCAATGCGGACAGCAACTTTTTAACCAAAATCCAAAAATACCTAAAAATCCCCGTGGATACCGCAAGTTAACAAATACTGCCGTCATTTGGCAGGATGCTTGACACAGGGAGTAACAGGAATTTGCCACTGTCTGCTTTACAACAGGAAGATCCCGTTTCTGGTCCGGGATTTTCGCTTTATTCAATCCGGTACTTTATAAGGATCAACACCTTAATATTATGAAACGCCTGCAGGCCGTGTTTCACTGAAGTGCCAGATTCCGCATCGTAATATCCTCGCGATTACAGGTAGCCCAATTCATTTTTGCAGCTCTGTTCCAGCCCTCAGGCCCACACAACAGAGCAGAACAGGGCAGAATCATGCCAGGGGATTAC
>JALWJV010000185.1 GCA_026996955.1 Deltaproteobacteria bacterium | reverse complement strand
CTTAGCAGAAACGACTGGGAGGAGGTAAGAAAACTCACAAGCTGGAAGAAGCATGTGCTCCAGGAGTGGCACAATGTTGACATCAAGCGGGTTGAGTTCCCAATGGAAGATTCACCAAAGGTTGGGGACAGGGCCCCGATAAAGGCATGGATTGACTTGAACGGCATGGATCCTGCCGAGGTGAGAGTTGATGCCTACATAGGATACCTGGATGACAGCGGGGATATCCCCGAGGGCCATCCGCTTCCGCTTCTTCCTGCAGGCAAGGAAGAAGACGGGCTCTATCTGTTTCAGGGTACCCTGCTCTGCCTTTCAAGCGGTATGATAGGTTTTACCGTCAGGTGCTACCCCTACAGAAAAGAACTTGGACACAAGTTTGAGCTGGGGCTGTTAACCTGGTGGGAATAACAGTATCTACCGTCCCCTTACGCCTTGCATCTGCAGCACCCTGTGAGCAGATACGTTGCGTTGCGTCTTTATGGAAATTCACAAGCTGAATAGAAGTCAGGTCAAAAATTACTCAGCCAGCCTGAAGACGTAATATTTATCTGCACCCAAGGTTGCTGCAGCCCACTGCTGAAGCACCCACTCCATGCCCTGATTCATAGAGGCAAATCCTGACTTTTCCCTGGGCATATCCTCTAACAGTTTGACATCCTTTGCCATTACAGCCTTAATGTCTTTTTCAGTCCTAATAACCTCTCCAGCCTTGACCGGCTTGGCACCCTGCTGACTTGCAATAACAATGTAATGCTTGCCATTTCCTGCCAGCTTGTACCCAATGGTTACAGGGGCAGAGCCGCCTGACCTTTTAAGCTTACTATCAGCAATATCCATACGAACCGAAACCACATCAAGGAAATGCTGTTTGACTGCTGGCTCAATCTTCTCCCCTGCCTTGTTGATCAGCTCATTTGCCCTCTGGTACCACTGCATGGCGGCCTGAGGGTCAGGCCCGGTACCTTTGCCGTAAAGATACAGGTCTCCAATCCTGAGGCAAAGGACATAGTCCGGGGACACAGCAACTGCCTTTTCGTATAATTTAAGGGCCGCAGCAAACTCCCCCTTCTTTTCATAAAGGGTGGCCAGTTTAAGCAGGAAATCACTGTTTCTGGACTTTGATGCGGTTTGAAGAAGTTTATCAGCTACGTCTGCAGCCTTGAATTCAGATGCACTGTCATTTGCTGCAAAGGGAGATGAACTGTACAGGACAGCATATTTTGCAGCAGTATCCGGATCCAGGGTTTCCATGGCGTCATCCAGTTCAGCCGCCCTGTCCAGATACTTTCTTGCTTCAGCCCCATCAGGTTTGACAACTTCAGAGAGGCATTTGAATGCCTCGGGTTCCACAGCCTCAACGCCCTGGGGCATTCCCCCGGCATAAAGCTCGGCAAGGAAAAGAGCGGCAGACGCATCCCCCTCCTCTGCTGCCTTTTTGATATTTTCAAGTGCCTGCTGTTTTAGAGCCTCATCTTCACTGCAGGCAGCCTTTATTCCCTGGGTGTAAAGCGCTGCACCGCCATGCCTGACAGCCTTGAGCACAAGGGCTATGCCTGCCATGGCTGCAAGGCATACCAGAAATATTATAAAAGCCTTTTTGCTGTTTTCCATTTTATGACCTCTCCTGTGCTGCCTGCTTGCAGTATCCTATTTTTTCATGTTGAGATCATGCGGGTTACCATGACATTTACTGCAGTCGCCAAACTTCTTGATCATCTTTTCTGCATGCGGTGTTGAGTGACACGATTGACATGTGGGAATGTATCCGTGTTTGTCAGCATGGCAGAATACGCACTGAAGTTTACCGTGGGCAGCAGAAGTGGATGCCATGCGCTTCACCGGGTCTTCATGACACCCGGCACACAGGCTGTTTGGCACATCGGTGCCGTAGGCAATCTCCTTGGGCATGTGGGGATTGTGACACTTCATGCACTCAGCATTATTTTTGAACGGAGTGTGGGGCTTTTCATGGCATTCAGTACACTTTGGTTTGTATCCATGTCTGTCATGGTGACAGGTATCACATGCAACATTGGTATGCCCGCTTGGATGTTCCTTGATCTGCTTTGCCTGTTTGGCATGGCACCTGGTGCAGTACGGCTCAACGGCTTTCATCTCAATGCTTGCAAGGGGTGCATGGGCATTTGCATGGCACTTGAGGCACTGGGTCATCTCCTTTTCCTTGCCATGCGGCAGGTTATGGCAATTCTGGCAGTGAGGCACACGCTGATCCCAGGTAAGCCCCCGTCTGAAATTGTGAAAGGTCTTGTGGCAGAAGGTACACTTCTTCTTATGGGCTCCCATGCCCTTTTTGATGGACATGTAAACAGAGTAGTGACACCGGGCACACTCCACAGAGGTAAGAGGCTTGATATCCTGGCTGTAAATGTCCGCCCCTGCATCAGCAGGTTTCTCCCTGGCGCCCTCTTCAGCCTGCACCCCCTGTATTATGAGAAACATTAAAGAGATAAGGCAGCAGCTTATAAAAAGGCTTAACTGGGTTATCCGTGTCTGATTATTCATGTTTACCTTCTCTCCTTCCTGCCCTTGGAACCTTCAACTCCATGCTTGTTATGAATTTGATTCACTGTTTTGCCCCTATTGCCTGCCATAAACCTTATCCACTGCTTACCTCTGGAGCGCATGGGGCGTGTTGTGGCATGTATGGCAATCACTAAATTGCGTGTGGAAGCCTGTGGCATGGGGCATACCGTGACAATCTTCGCATGTAAGAATTGATTTGTGCCTCCGTCTGTGGCAGTAGGCACAGTTTAATTCATGATGTCTGGTCTTGTTTTCTGCAAGCTGCTTCACCTCAGTGCTGTGACACGCCCCGCAAAGTTTTGGATCAACCTTGTTGCCATACTCCAGGAGGGTTGGTGCATGTGGAATATGGCACTTGAGGCAGTCAGCGTACTTCATGTCCGGGCTGTGTGGCTTGTGGCATTGAGTGCATTCCTTGAACTGTCCATGAACAGGATGGCATGCATTACAGTCAAGCTGGGCATGTTTGCTGGGTTTGCGTTTCATGTCCGCAAGCGGGCCCTCATGACAGGTTACACAAACCGGTTTTACGTCCTTCAATTTTGAAAGTTCAAAATCCATAGGCGCATGGGGATCGTGGCACCTGGTGCAGTCTGGCACACCGAAGTGTTCGCTCTCCTGCCGATCATGACATTTCTGGCAGGCAGGGATTACTCCCTCCTCATGCGGCGGGTGTTTTTCATGGCACTCCACGCATTGGAGATTTTCCAAGTGGCGGCCACCTTTCTGTTCAAACCTGCCAACTATATCGCCGTGACATGCAGAACACCTCTGGGCAGTGGCCTTGTCTGTCCAGACATATACAGCGGGTTTGTGAGGGCTGTGGCAGGCAAGACAGTCGGAAATCTTCAGGAAGTCAGCATGCTTCTCGTGACAGTCTGTACACTTGTGGTACCTGCCCTCCTTGAGTCCGTGACCTGTATGACAGTTATTGCAATCCTGTCTGGAGTGAGCGCTGGGGAAATCTTTCATGTCAATGCCGGGCTGTGAATGGCATGTGATACAGCCCGGTTTGACATCTTTAAGCTTGGTGAAATCGGTTATTACAGGTGCGTGAGGATTGTGACATCTGGTGCAGTCGGTCAGGGTAAAGTGTTTTTTCTCTGCAGGATCGTGACACATACTGCACTTGGGTATGATTGCCTCCCCCTCTGGAGGATGTCCCTTGTGACAGTCAAGACAGCCTATAACATCCCTGTGGGCAGAGGCCTGTGCCTGCAGAACACTTACGATATCGTCATGACATTTTATACAGTCATCATCAGACAGGACTGTGCTCCAGGCAGGAGCGCCTGTAAAGAGGATACAGACCACTGCCAGTCCGGAACAAAGCCAGCTGTATCTGAATAGAGATTTCATCCTCGCCACCTGTTTCCTTTCTGAGGGCCTGCCATTCAGGCAGGCCCTGCAGGATTATTTTGCAAGGTTGTGCGGATCCCGGTGACATACAAGACACTGCGGGAACTTGTTGTGGATGTAGGTGTCATGCGGCAGATCATGACACTCTTCGCACTGCATGATGTTCTTGTGGTGTTCTGGGTGACACTCGTAACATGCAAGGTCAGAGTGGGCTGTCTTGTGCTCCTTGAGGAGTCCGAACTCCTGATCATGACATGCTGCACACATGTTGGGAGCAACATTGTCTCCGTATGCGACATCTGTGGGGCTGTGAGGCCTGTGACACAGGAAGCAGTCCTTTGCCTTCATCTCATCTGAGTGCCCCTCATGGCAGTCAACACAGGTGTTGTACTGACCTTCACCCAGGCCGTGTTCATAGTGGCAGTTGTTACAGTCCTGCTCGGAGTGTGCGCTTGGATGGAGCTTCATCTCTGCATCCTGCTCGGCGTGACACGCTATACAGGCTGGTTTTGCAGCAGGCTCTGCCTTTGTGAAGTCAATTTTAAGCGGATGGTGGGGATAGTGGCAGGAAACGCAGCCCTGAACCTTGAAGTGATCATTGTCTTCAGGGTCGTGACACATTGAGCATTCAGGGATACAGTTTTTGCCTGTGGGCGGGTGCTCAAGGTGACATTCAGTACAGCCTACATCCTTGTGGGATGCCCCGTTGTCATCAACATCCTTTACCTCTGACTTGTGACACTTTACACAGTCTGCATCATTAAGTGCGGCGGACGTTGTAGCCGCCTCTTCCTCGCCTATGGCAGACATGGTTGCAAATGCCAGGAAACTGCAGATGTCAAGCAGGATTA
>JALWJV010000184.1 GCA_026996955.1 Deltaproteobacteria bacterium | reverse complement strand
CAGGGAAAAGGCAAGCCATATTGAGAGCGACAAGGGACCTGAGGGGGATTTTGATGACTGATTCCCCTGCATGATAACGGCTCAAAAGGCGTGCAGCCATAGAGAGGCTGTACGCCTTTTTTGTGAGGGTTGATGCTTTTGCGGATCCATTTCCAAACCTTATTTTGAAAATATGCGTATTACCGGTGGAAGGGCAAAGGGGCGACGTATCTCCACGCTGAAGGGTCTGGATATCCGTCCTACCACAGACAAGGTGCGGGAGGCACTGTTTCAGATACTCACTTCAAGGCATGGCGTAGAGTGGCAGGATCAGCAGGTGCTTGATCTCTTTGCAGGAAGCGGCTCCCTTGGGCTTGAGGCGCTGTCCCGGGGTGTTGAAAAGGCGGTATTTGTGGACAGCTCAAGCCGTGCCCTTGATTGCATAAGGAAAAATCTCAAGTCAGCGGGCCTTGACATTTATGGCACTCTCCTGCGTGCAGATCTTAAAAAGACCAGGGCGACATGGAACAGACTTAAATACCTTGCTCCGTTTGGCATTGTCTTTGCTGATCCGCCCTACAACATGGGCCTGGGCCAGAACGTGCTTGCTTTCTGTGCGCGCTTTCCCGTTGTTGAACCAGGGGGAATGATGGTGGTGGAGGAGTTTGGAAGAGTGGAGCTTCCGGACAGGGTGTCCGGTGATGCATGCACGCTTGAGCTTGTTGACCAAAGGCGTTACGGCCAGACAGCGCTGTTTTTTTATGAAAGCTCAGGTTCAGGCTGATTTGCCGGTTCCCAAACTCCAGAAGTATGGTTCGCAGTGCGCACCCTACATGGGGGACAGAAATCCGTGAGGTTGTTTTTCCTGGTTCCCGGCTCTTTCGTATCTGCTCATATTGTACTGCACCTGCATTGTCTGAGACGTTGCCTTGTCATCCTGATTTTGTTACCGTGTCAGCTACAGCGTTTTAACTCCGTTGTATTCATGCCTTTTTGCTGAAAAACAGACAAAAATATGCTTACTATCCGAAACCTTTATACAAAATATGGACCGGTATCAGTCCTTAAAAATATTTCCCTTCACGTGGACCAGGGTGACATAGTATGCCTCATTGGTGCAAACGGTGCTGGCAAGACAACACTGCTCCTTACAGTATCCGGTCTCATCAGGCCGGAAAAGGGCGAGATACTCCTTGATGGAAAGAGGCTTAATGGCCTGTCCCCTGAAAAGATTGTTGCAATGGGGGTGAGCCATTCACCTGAGGGAAGGCAGGTCTTTGCCCCGCTTACAGTGCTTGAAAACCTGAAACTTGGCGCATATCCACGGGGTAGGGCTGCTGCTTCGGAGATTATGGAAGACCTTGAGGAGGTGTTTGAGCTCTTTCCAAGGCTCAAGGAGCGCCAGGGGCAGCTTGCAGGCACGCTTAGCGGAGGAGAACAGCAGATGCTTGCAATGGGCAGGGCAATGATGGCAAGGCCCAGGCTCCTGCTGTTGGATGAGCCTTCACTTGGCCTGGCCCCCAAGCTGGTTGATGTTATCATGGAGACAATCGTGACTTTGAACAGCCGGGGCATGACAGTCCTCCTGGTGGAACAGAATGCAAGCAAGGCCCTTGAGATATCCAATCGTGGATACGTGCTTGAAACAGGCAGGATTATACTCCAGGGCCCTGCCTCTGACCTTGCAGAGGACAGTGAGGTCCGGCGCGCCTATCTTGGCAGGGATTATGACAGCGTTTCTGAACGAACCGGTCCCTGCAGCAGGGTGTGACCTGTTTGCAGATAAACGGTTTTGATATTGATAGAGTAGGGTGCGCAGTGCGCACCCTACGTGGGAAGCCTTGAGTTTTGAGAACAGCAAATCAGAGCGTCCTTTACTTTGAGCCTTGAGCTTTCAGCTTATAGCTTTGAGCTATTCACGGAGAACATAAGATGCAGAACGACAAGGTGGAATATCTCTCTCCTGATGCGTGGAGGCAGTGGCATACCGAGCTGCTGCAGAGCACTGTCAACAGGGCCTGGGACAGGATTCCTTTTTACAGGAAGGCAATGGAGGAGGCCGGTGTCACCAAGGACGATATAGCCTCGCTTGATGATATTTCCAGGCTGCCCTTTACCACAAGGGATGATCTTTCTCTTAACTATCCCTACGGGCTCTTTTCAGTGCCCCTGAGAGATATTGTCCGCATCCATACATTAAGGAGTGCCCAGGCAAATCCCATTGCCCTTGGCTATACCGAGAGTGATCTTAGGCACAGGCGGGCGTTGTCTGCAAGGTTTCTCTCCGCATGCGGGGTAACGCCGGATGACATAGTGCAGATCTGCCTTGATCCCGGCATGTCAAACATCTGGCAGGATATTCGGGAAGGCGCCGAACAGATTGGAGCCCTTGTAATTCCACCGGATTCCATCAGTACAGGGGCAAGGCTCAGGGTGCTTGCAGACTTCAAGACAACCGTGCTGGTAACTACTCCCTCCTATGGGCTTCACCTTCTGTCATGCCTTATGAGGGAAGAGGTACCTGTTGCAAGCCTCAGTCTCAAAAATGCCGTGCTTGTAGGAGAAACCCTTACAGAAGAGACCCGAAACCGGCTTGAGGACGGCTTTTCAGTAGATACATGGAGCGGTTATGGAATATTTGAGGCACTGGGCGCAGGCATGGCCTATGAGTGCAGCCAGAGGTCCGGCCTGCACCTGGCAATGGATCACTTTATCCCTGAGATAATTGACCCTGAAACAGGCCGTCAGTTACCTCCCGGGGAGCCTGGGGAGCTTGTGATCACCACTGTAACTGCAAGGGCAAATCCGCTCATTCGTTTCCGAACAGGCGACATAACCTCAATAGTGACAGAACCGTGTGAGTGCGGCAGGACAACCTGGCGCATGATGCCGGTTTCAGGGCATTGCGACAACCTTGTGAGTCTGCGGGGCATAAGGATTTCTCCTGAATACATTGCAAACTTTATTGCAGAACGGGCAGGCGGCGTGCGTCTCCCCTGTCTTATGATCCTGAGGCGGCGGGATCACCTCATGACCATGGAACTCAGGATTGCAATAGGCGTTGAGAATTTTTCAGGCAGCCTGCCTGAGCTTCACAGGTGGATCAGGGAGGTGGAGCAGGCATTTGAGGAGACAATCGGAGTTGCCTGCAGGGTGAAGCCCGTGGAGGCAGCCTCGATTCAGGACAGGGTCCCGGCAGAGAGCGGTATAGGAGTGGTTGAGGAGCGTTCCTGAGAAGCAAGTGGATGTAAAGATACAGAGAAAGATTTTGATATGAGCATACAGATATATAACAGTTTTACAAGAAAAAAAGAGGAATTCACGCCCCTGGAAGAGGGGAAGGTGCGCATGTATGTCTGCGGCATAACTGCCTATGACAGGTGTCACATTGGCCATGCCCGGTCAGCAGTAGTGTTTGATGCCGTGGTGCGTCATCTGAGGAGCCGCGGTTTTGAAGTGAGCTTTGTACGCAATTTTACAGATATTGATGACAAGATAATAAACAGAGCAAACCAGGAGGGGATTTCCTGCTCGGAGCTCTCTGAGCGTGAGATTGGTCACTTCTATGATGACATGGATGCCCTGGGAATTTTACGCGCCGACATAGAGCCAAAGGCAACAGAGCATATTCCGGATATAATAAACCTCATAGAGAAACTGGTTGAAAAGGGCGTTGCCTACGAGGCAGGGGGCGATGTCTATTTTTCTGTGGAAAATTTTGCAGGCTACGGTGCGCTTTCAGGCAGGAATATTGAGGAGATGCTTGCAGGTGCAAGGATTGCTCCGGGTGAGAACAAGCGCTCTCCAGGGGATTTTGCCCTGTGGAAGGCTGCAAAGCCTGGAGAGCCCAAGTGGGAGAGCCCCTGGGGTGAAGGGCGTCCGGGCTGGCACATAGAGTGCTCGGCAATGAGCATGAAGTACCTTGGGGAGACCATTGACATCCACGGAGGCGGGCTTGATCTCATCTTTCCCCATCATGAAAATGAACGTGCCCAGTCAGAGGCTGCAACCGGCAACAGATTTGTAAAATACTGGATGCATAACGGCTTTGTCACCATAAAAGGTGACAAGATGTCAAAGTCACTGAACAACTTTATAACCATCCAGGATATCCTGAAGGAGTATCATCCAGAAGCACTGCGTCTTTTTCTGCTCTCAAAACACTACCGGAGCCCCCTTGATTACAGCCCTGAGGCAATAAGTGAGAATATGGCTGCCCTTGACCGGTGCTACAATGCGGTATCAGAGGCAGAACGCCTTTCCGGGATGAATGTCAGGAAGAAGAGGCCAGTGACTGACGCAGCAGCAGAGGCGATTCAGGAACTTGAGGCTCTTCCTGAAAAGTTTAATCAGGCAATGGATGATGATTTCAATACCGCCAAGGCAATCGGTATCCTCTTTGAGGCAGTGCGCGCCCTGAACCGGCTGAATGACCAGGCAGGCAAAAAGCCCTCTGCCCTTTATGTGGAGCCTCTGAAGGCAGGTGCTGAGGCAGTTAAAAAAGCGGCCAGTGTGCTTGGAATCCTGCGGCAGGACCCTGCGGCATATCTCAAGGAGCGCAACCTGGCAGCTCTTGCAGAGGCAGGCCTTGATCAGGAGGCCCTTGAAAAACTCATCGAAAAGCGCAATCAGGCAAGGCGGGAGAAGAACTGGGCAGAGGCAGACCGTATCAGGGATGAGCTTCTTTCAAAAAACATAGTCCTTCAGGATGGCCCGGAAGGCACCACGTGGAGCGCTGGAAGGGGATGATACTGCCCTGTGATGTTTCCCATCCTTCTTACACGGGCTATCTGGTTTCCTCATCCGG
>JALWJV010000183.1 GCA_026996955.1 Deltaproteobacteria bacterium | reverse complement strand
GAAACCCTTCGGGATTGCCGTATTTACTGCATCTCCTTTGTCAGAGGAATCCCCATATAGCCGACTATTATGGGAATTCCTCTTTCGCGGATCTGCAGCAAATCCGACAATCGCTCAATCTAGGTTGAATATTTCAAGATACGTAACTCAAAATTCCTCCATCATGTCTCAAGCCTTGCACTTATGGCTTCGTGAAGCGCCTTGAACTTCAGATTATCCGGTCTCAGGCGGGTGATAACACCAATGTCTGTAATTGCCTTGTCAAGAAGCCCTGCATGAAACGCCGCCGCACCCCTGGCAGCCCTGAAGGAAATATTTGAGTTTTCAAGATTTACTGCACGATCCAGGTTTTCAATGGCTGCGTCCACCTCGTGCATCTTCCACAGGGAAACACCCCTCATGGCCCATGCTGCACTGTCTTCAGGGTTATTGTCAAGCACTTGGTCCAGATAACTGACCGTTTCATCCATACTGCCAAGCCTGTAATGCACCACTGCCCTGTTCCAGGCAAGCATTGATTCCGGCCAGGGGCATGAACCATTAAGAGAGCCCATAAGCTCCCCTGCCAACCTGTAATCGCCCTGCCTGAAGGCAGCATGCACCCCTATGATACGGCCTCTTGTATCAAGCTTTCCGGATTCTTTAAGCTTTCTGATTATGGCTGCACACCTGTCAAATCGCTCCAGCTTTAGCTGGGCAAGGGCAAGGTTCAGGAGCAGGAGCGGATGGTCTTCATGTATCTCAAGGCCTTTTTCAAGTATTTTTGCTGCCTCAACATGCTCGTTTGTTGAAATCAGGGCAGCACCGGCACTTACTGCTGCAGACAGGGATTCCGGTATCAGCCTGTAAGCCCTGCTGAAGGCCTTGAACGCACTGTTATGCTGATTTGCAGCAAGCAGGCTGTAGCCGCATTGCAGCCACTTATGCCCCACCTCCCTTGACTCGACCCTTAGCTGATCCTGACTGTCAATTGCAAGCAGTGCATCCTCAGCATCGGATATGGCGATTATTCTTGATAAAACCGCAGATGTCGGCTCTTCCTTTACCTCTTCATCAAGCATCTCGTCAAAGGGCATGAAACGGGGCAGCAGAAACTGTTCATCAGACCTTATATCCGGCTCAATGTACTGCTGAGGGTCCAGAGCCTCGTTATCAGCCTGTGTGTCTGTATCATCCTTTGCCCGGTCAGAGGAGATATCAGAAAAGAAATCTGCGATAAGTGCCGCAAGCTCACGGTCTTCCCTGTCGCCTGTAACAAGCCGTTCGGAAACAGAGTCGGAACTTGACTCCACCACATCAGTTGCCTGTCTTCCAAGGGCAATGCTTCCACTCAAAAACTTTTCGGCAATCTCGCATATTGCAAGTGAGGAGGGGGCCTCAGGGTCTTCAACCAGTATATGCTTCATTCTGAGCAGACATGCCTTGGCTGCGTCATCAGCAGGCACTGCATCAAGCACTGCCACATCAATGGAAAGAAACTGGCGGCAGATGGCTTTAAGTTTTTCAGACAGGCTTTCAACCGGCCCCCTGGCCATATTTATAACAAGGGCAGGTGTAAAGCCCTTGCATATCTCGTGCATTGCCCTGGCTGCCTCTGGATCTGCCTCCCTGATCTGCGAGATCAATTCTGACACAGAGCCTGAAGAACCCTGCTGATCCTCGGGTTTTTTGAAGTTTTTGATGATGGAAACCAGTTCCTTTTGCTTGTTGAAACGCTTTACAAACATCCTGAACAGGACGTTTTTAATAAACTCGTAGGCGTTCAGAACGGCAGTAGGCTCTGCATTCGTGACAATTACGCCTGACTGGGTCATGGAAAAAAAATCTATTACGTTGTAGCTGGTCCCTGCGCCCAGATCCAGGATAATGTAGTCATTTTCAAGACGGCTGATAGCCCGTATGATTTTAAGTTTCTGGAAATAATTCAGGTTTGCAATGCCTGGAATGAAACCGTATCCTGATATGAGCTTTAACTTTTTAACAGGGGTATCTGTGGTGTAATCCATCAGGTTACGGGAGTGGGGCCTGTAAATATAATCTCCAATACCGGTTTCCGGATATTTTATACCAAGCAGGGTATGCAGATTGGCTCCCCCCAGATCAAGGTCAACTATTACAGTATCATACCCCCTGTTTGCCAACGACGTGGCAATGCCTGCGGCAATAAAACTCTTGCCAACGCCTCCTTTGCCGCCGCCTACAGCTATTATTTCCGGGCCCTGTTTCATACTCATCTCCACTGTTTCACATTTTTCCGGCGCCCTGGTCATGGATATACCGGTTTCACAATATTCATTTCGGCACAGTGAGATTTTTTTCTTAAAACATCAAAAACAAAGAGGGAAAAATCTTGAACTACGTGGCGACTGGACAGGACAGTGTCTAAAGCTTTTGCAAAACAAGAATAGATGGAGAAATCTTTGCGGTATTCACATTCAGAAGATGCATCACCCTGCACCTTTTTTCATCAATTGAACGGACAAACTCCAGGAGTAATTCCATTTCATGTCTGCCCGCCTCATGCCCCGGATACATCACAACTGTAATAATTCCCTGAGATTTCAGGAGGTCTATGGCACTATCCAGAGCTTTCATCACGGTGTAAGGTTCGGTGGTGATCTCATGCGAGGCACCAGGCAGATAACCAAGGTTGAACATACAGGCTGCAATCCCTGGCTGAACATGCTCTGCGATATGACTATGACAGTCTTGAATTAAGTTATAGCATGAAGGTGGGATACCGGCTTTTTCCAGACGTTTCCGTGTCTTCTCTATGGCTGATGCCTGGATATCAAAGGCATGGACAAAGCCGCCAGGTGCTGTCTGCTTCAGAAGGAAGAGCGTATCGTGACCATTACCCGCAGTGCAGTCCACGGCACGGTCTCCGGGCATGAGACACGCTGAGACAAAGAACTTGGTAATATTGGTTATACTTGTGAAATTTTCAGGCAATAACGGTTTAACGCAGGTTGGTCAATACATAAAAGCCCCCGGGCGGTTACACCCGGAGGCCAACAATCCATTAAGTTCATTATGTTATGAACAGGATATCTATTCAGTGTGGTGAATGGTCTTGTTTTGGAGTGACTATGAAGAATTTCGTAGTTTTTCTTGGCGAAGCACAGCCAAAAAATCGCGTCTGTCTGAGCGAGGCACGAGTGAGTTTCGCGATTTTGGCGTAGCGAGCCATAGAAAAACAAGAAATTCTTCACCGGAACGGAAAAACAAGACCATTTACCAACCTTATTCAGGCTAATGCGCTGAATAGTTACTGAACAGGGAGGGATTCCTGTGAATTACAATTTCAGTAACAGGGAGTCTAACGCTTCATATCCCGGGTGCGGACCCAAAGCACTGCTCCCTTTTCGACATCTTTCTTTTTGCCATCATGCGTCATAGCGCCTGGATCAGTCATCAGTGCGGCAAAACCCCACCACCCTTCCATGGGCAGAGATACGGTAAATACGCCCTGAGAATCAGCAACTACGACCTGAGTGATATAGGCATCTGCAGGGGCCTTGACACTGCGGCCATCAACCGGCGCATTATAGTACTCATACTCCACCTCAGCGCCAGGAACCGGCTTTCCATGAAAGAGGACCTGCCCTCTGAACACATTGTTGGTCCAGAGCCCATAGGGACGGGAGAGGGGAATAATCTCCGCTTCAAGACCAACCGGCTCCTGCCATCCTTCCTCAAGGCCAAACGCATTTACAATAACCTTTGTAAAATGCTGAATATAGCAATCTTCTGCAGGCTCCCAGTATGGCTGCGGCACAAAATAAAAGGCGTGGTCCCCGGGCCTTTTAAGTGTTACAGAAGCCTTCCATGCCTTGTGGCCATGCATATCATTTTCCTTGAGAGCAGAGGATAGATCCGTTTTCTTCCCGCCAAGCACCATACCGAACTTCTGGGGCCTGACCAGATCCATCATTTTCTGTTCAAAGGGATGGGTAAACATAAGGGTAAGGTTTATGGTGCGGGATTCGGTGCTGTCCACTATATCATCTGAAGGCAGGATAACACCGAAATGTGCGGATGCCACAGAGGCAAAGCAAAGGAAAAATATGGCGGTTAAAAAAAAGTATGATGACCTTTTAATAAAAATGGAGCCATTATTTTTTTTACATTTTTTAATACTCACAACAACCTCCTCTATGATTTTAAAAATATACGGGACTGAGTTGCAAATCTATGCTTCAAGCAAAAATTAATGGCGCGCTACCCCCTGTCCCGGCAGGATAACAAAAAAATCTGGTACCAAAATGCTTGATATGTCTGTGATCACGAAGCAATATTTAACTCAGTCACATCCGGTAGTCAATATAAAAAAAACGTGCTACCTCACCAACAAAAAATATCAGGCTATCTCTTGACATCAACCTGATATATGGTAAAGAGAGCCCCGTACCTAACGGGCCGTTAGCTCAATTGGCAGAGCAATTGACTCTTAATCAATAGGTTCGGGGTTCGATTCCCTGACGGCCCACCAGTAAATTCAGGCACTTACGTTTTGTGGCGTAAGTGCCTTTTTTAATTTGTGTGTTGAATGTCAAATATATTGCAGAAAGAGAAAATAAGTGGGAATGGGCGGGAATGTCCGAGAAATACTGGGATTGAGGGGAATTTGGTAGGTTTTTTTAATTTGCAAAATTTTGCTGCATTTTGAGGGGGAAAGTTGCAAATATTTTGCAAAATATATAAACAGGGTTCTGCTTTATTTTTTAAATAGCGGTTAGTGAGTTGGTTAGCAGGGAGAGTGAAAAACTATTACCGTTTACCAAATATATGTTTGTACAAGTCATACAGCTCGTGGTTTCTCAATTTCTTTA
>JALWJV010000182.1 GCA_026996955.1 Deltaproteobacteria bacterium | reverse complement strand
TTCCAAGCTTGTCGGCAATGTCAGTGAAATAACGGCGCATGAGGTCTTCGGGAAACCTGTCGATGCCTGCAGGAACCGGGGTGTGGGTGGTAAATATGCTGGTTGCCCGCACTGCCTCAAGTGCCTCGTCAAAGTTCATGTTCTCTTCCTGCACCAGGTTAAGCAGCCGTTCTACTGCCATAAATGCAGAATGCCCTTCGTTCATGTGGCACACTGTGGGCGGATGACCAAGTTTCCTCAGCATCCTGATACCACCCATTCCAAGGACTATTTCCTGCTGCAGGCGGGTCTCCAGGCTTCCGCCATAAAGATGGGAGGTAATCTGGCGGTCGTGGGGAGAGTTTACAGGCACGTCAGTATCAAGCATGTAGATATTGATCCTGCCGACTGTGATACTCCAGACCCTTGCCTGAATGGTCCGGTCATAAAATGGTATCTCGATGGTTATTGGCCTTCCGTCGTCACCCTTAAGCTGTACCATTGACATATTATATACGTCATTTGACGGATAGGTTTCCATCTGCCAGCCATCAGGATTGAGATACTGCTTGAAATATCCGTGCTTGTACAGGAGCCCCACACCTACCAGGGGAAGCCCCAGGTCACTTGCAGATTTCATGTGGTCACCGGCAAGTATGCCAAGACCCCCGGAATAGAGGGGCAGGCTCTCATGGAGTCCGAACTCTGCGGAAAAATATGCTATGCATCCCTGGTTGCCCTCTACATTAACCTTCTGATACCAGGTGCTGGAGTTTAGATAGCGTTCAAGCTCCCTGTAAACCTTGTCCATTCTGGCCAGAAAGATCTCGTCACGTTCCAGTTCCTCCAGGCGTGGCTGTTCGATTCTTCCAAGCAGGGCAACGGGATTATGCCCGGTTGCCTCCCACATGTCCCTGTCCATATCCTGGAAAAGGTAGATGGCATCCGGGGTCCAGCTCCACCACATGTTCTTTGCAATGGTCATGAGCGGTTCAAGTTTTTCCGGAAGGTTTGGAACTATTGTGACTGTCTTGATAGTTGGCATAGAGACGGATCTCCTGAAATATTTAACCGATGTCTGAAGGGTTCTGGTTTATTGCATTTTTCATGCGGAATGAGGAAGGCAGTCAATGACAATATCATCCTGATCCAGGGTAATTATTGCAGTTCCGCCCCGCTTTAGCCCTTTGAACAGTATGGCATCTGACAGGGGATCCTTGACTTTTTCCTGAAGAAGCCTTCCAAGTGGACGGGCACCAAAGGCAGGATCATAGCCCCTGCGTGCAAGCCAGCTCCTTGCCTCATCGGTGAGTTTAAGGGAAATTCCCTTTGAGGCAAGCTGGGCACGGGTCTCAGATGTGAGTTTCTCGACAATCTTTTCCATGACTGAATGATCAAGCCTGTGGAAGGGAATAATGGCATCAAGCCTGTTTCGGAATTCCGGCGAGAAGGTACGGTTTATGGCCTCCTTACCCCTTCTTTCCTTTTCACTGCTGCTGCCGGTAAAACCAATGGTGTTTGCCTCAAGTTCCCGTGCACCTGCATTTGAAGTCATAATTAGTATTACATGCCTGAAATCAGCCTTTCTGCCACTATTATCGGTAAGTGTGGCATGATCCATAATCTGAAGGAGTATGTTAAAGACATCAGGATGTGCCTTTTCTATCTCATCAAGCAGGAGCACAGACCACGGGTGTTTTCTCACAGCCTCGGTAAGGAGCCCTCCCTGGTCAAAACCCACATAGCCGGGAGGCGCACCTATCAGCCGTGCAACCGAGTGCTTCTCCATGTACTCACTCATGTCAAAGCGCTGGAAATGCACATCAAGAATAGAGGCTGCCTGGCGTGCAAGTTCGGTCTTGCCAACACCTGTAGGACCGGTAAACAGGAAAGAGCCCACCGGCCTGTCTGGATGGGAAAGACCTGCACGGGCACGTTTAATTGAAGAGGCCAGCATGCTTACGGCTTCATCCTGGCCAAATACCACTGCCCTTAAGTTTTCTTCAAAGTGCTCAAGCCTTGCAACATCTGAGCGGCTTACGTTCCGAGCCGGGATGTTTGCCATGCCTGCCACAACATTTTCAATATGACGGACAGTTATCACCGGGCGTTTGTTTTGGTGGCTGTCATCTTTAAGGCGCAACAGGGAGGCTGCCTCGTCAATTACATCTATTGCCTTGTCAGGCAGGAAACGGTCGGTAAGAAACCGCCCGGAGAGTTCTGCTGCGGCCTTAAGCGCCGTATCAGCATATTTTACATTGTGGTGCTCCTGATAGTAGTGCTTAAGCCCTTTCAGGATGGAAACTGTTTCACTCACCGAGGGCTCTGCTACCTCAATCTTCTGAAAACGCCTGGATAATGCCTTGTCTTTCTCAAAGAAATTCTTGTATTCCTCAAAGGTTGTAGCACCGATACAGCGCAGATCACCTGAGGCAAGGGCAGGTTTCAGGATGTTTGAAGCATCCATGGAACCGCCGCTTGTGGCCCCTGCTCCAACAAGTGTGTGTATCTCATCAATCAGTAGTATTGCCCTTTCCTTTTTGGAAAGTTCATTTATCACCTGCTTGAGCCTTGCTTCAAACTCCCCGCGGTACTTTGTTCCTGCCAGCAGGGCGCCCAGGTCAAGGGCAAATATTTCTGCTTTCTGCAAAGGTTCAGGGACATCGCCTTTGAAAATTTTAAGTGCCAGCCCCTCTGCAAGGGCTGTCTTTCCAACGCCAGGCTCTCCAACAAACACAGGGTTATTTTTCCTGCGCCTGCAAAGCACCTGCATGGTTCGCTGAAGCTCCTTTTCCCTGCCAACCAGAGGATCAATACCCCCCTGTTCTGCCCGCTTTATAAGATTGACAGTAAAAAGCTCAAGGGCAGACGCATTCTGCTGGCCGGTATCGCCGCAGGGGCAGCTTGGTGTTCCGGATTCTTCCGAGGCAGGGCCGGACGAATGTTCAGGTTCTTCAAACAGGGCGCCTTCAGGCACCTTGCGAATGCCGTGGGCAATGTAGTTCAAAATGTCGAGCCGTGTTATTCCAGCCTGTTTAAGATAAAAGGCCGCGTAGGAATCGGATTCCGTCATTATTGAGCTTAAAAGGTCTCCAACGTCAGCCTCGGCTTTTCCAGATGACTGGACGTGCATGATGGTGCGCTGAAGGACCCTCTGCAGGGCAGATGTAGGCTGGGGATTTTCAGGGGCCTTTCCATCAATCCTTTCAAGGTGCGTATCAAAAAAAAGTTCCAGCTTTTTCTTTATGTCTGAAGGACTGCCGCCGCAGGCCCTGATTATCTCCTCACCCTCACTGTGGTGGAGCAGGGCGTACAGCAGGTGTTCCAGTGAAAGGTATTCATGCTGCCTTATATGTGCCTCACGGGCAGCAGCTCCAAGCATTAATTCAACGTCTTTGTTTATCATTTTCAGTCCTGTTATGCCTTCTCCATGCTTGCCTTAAGAGGAAATCCCGCCTCAACTGCAAGTGAATGAACAGTATTGACCTTGGTTTCTGCTATCTCAGCAGGATATACACCACAGACTCCTATACCGTTCCTGTGCACATTCAGCATGATGCGCGTAGCCTCTGAAGGGCTCTTATGAAATACGGTTTCAAGGACCATCACCACAAAATCCATGGTGGTATAGTCGTCATTGTGCAGCAGGACCTTGTAAAGAGGCGGTTCCTTGATCTCGTCCCTTGTGGTGGTGTCTATTTCCGGAATATCAAGTGGTCTGTTTGACATATTTCATTAGTGCTATTTTTGTAACTGTTCAGCGGATTAGGTTGATAATTGGTCTTTTTTTCGTTCCAGTGAATCATTTCTTGTTTTTCTAAGGTTTGCTTCACCAAAATAGCGAAAACAGATATTAAATCTTATGCCCATCAGGTTAATGCAATGTGGAGGATTCATGACCCGTTTCATCGTTCCCTGGCTCAAGGAGTGTCAAAAACTCAATGTTTCCCTTTGCCCCCTTGACAGGAGATTTTACCGTCCCTCTGGAAACAAGCCCGAGCCCTGAAAAAAACTCCTGAAGATCCTCAATGACCGCCCTGTGAAGTTTCGGGTCCTTTACAATCCCCTTTTTCCCTACCTTGTCCCTTCCAACCTCAAACTGCGGTTTTATAAGGGCAACGATTATGCCATTTGGCTGCATGAATGGAAGAATGGCAGGTATAACCAGCTTTAATGAAATAAATGATGTGTCAACACTACAGACATCAATGGGCTCAGGTATGGAATCCCTCTCCATGTACCTTATATTTGTACGTTCAATGTTAATCACTCGAGGATCATTGCGCAGCTTCCAGTCAAGCTGTCCATAACCAACATCCACTGCATACACCTTGGCAGCGCCATTCTGCAGCATGCAGTCGGTGAATCCGCCGGTGGATGCCCCAACATCCATGCATACCTTGCCATGAAGGTTGAGCTTGAATGTTTTAAGGGCGTGGGCCAGTTTTATGCCACCCCGACTCACATAGGGATGTTCATCTCCTGAAATCTCTATGTTACACTCAAAAGGATAGCGATGTCCGGCCTTATCTTCAAGCCTGCCGTTAACAGTAACCCTGCCCGCTCCTATAAGTGCCTGGGCACGGGTTCTGGATGGAACCAGTGATTTTTCCACCATAAGCTGGTCAAGTCTGGATAATTTTTTTGCCATTTTGAGAAAAAATATGATAAAATTTGTTCAAAAGTGCAATATTTTGCTTGGGAGAAAGTCCTGACATAACCTGGATAAGCATCATGTTGCACTGGATTTTTTTTACCTTCTATGTCTTAAAAAATTTTATACACAAACAATATAATTACAAGACCGATGAGGTGCACCAGGTTTATATTGAAACTTGATTACCATCTGTCTGTAATGGCAGCAAATCCGACAATCGCTCA
>JALWJV010000181.1:3745-4866 GCA_026996955.1 Deltaproteobacteria bacterium | reverse complement strand
TATAACCATTCGATAGGGTCTTAAGACCATAACAAGACAGAAAAATAAACTAAAAGCGCATACGCCCATAATTTTTCTGAAATAACACTAAAGTCCGTTGCTGACTTTTTACGAATCCATCAATATTTGAATCGGTATGTTACCCTGATTCTATTAAACTTTACTACTATATCGGGAAGATACAGGGAATATTAGTTGTTCAATTACTTAGCCAAGGCTATTTTAACATGAATTGTGAGGGTAGTAACAGAAAAAACTGAAATCGTGGTTATAACACCCTCTTTGTGAAAAAATTAATGACTGAGCTTACTGTCTTTACTGTCCAGGAAATAAAGCCATACCAGCGTTAAGAAGAAGAATGCAGAACCTGTTGCAGTCAGGATGAGAAACCAGTCCAGATGATTAAAAAATGCCAGTATTACAACAAGATAAATAAAATCACGCCTTGAGAGAAAGTCTGCTATCCTGGTAATCCGGTTTTTTCTCTTTGATATGGATACAGATGTGTACAATGGACCTTCTTTGGCTGTTTTGGTACGCATGGTCCTGAAATAGACAAGGCCAGCAGAACCAAAAGTCGCAAATACAGACATCCATGCAAGGATAATCGGAAGCAGATTACCGGTTCGTTCATGCCATTCATGCCCTATAGCATAAAAAACTGCGGCATGGACAATATTGTCTCCCCAGAAATCAAGCACACCTCCAAACTTGCTTTCAAGGAACTTGATTCTGGCAATTTCCCCATCGCATCCATCAAGAATTGAATGGGCAAGGAAGAGCAGTGCCCCTGCGCTCTGGTTGAAAGTCCCTCCAAGGCTTATAAGATATGCCCCAAGGATGCCTACAAATACGCTGAATATGGTCATCTGGTTTGGAGTGACCGAGGTATTTACCAGGCGTTTTGAAATGGCAATGGAAATTTTACGTTCCACATACCTGGACATGAACCCTTCTGTGTCTTTTATAAGCCCTTGAAACAGGGCATCTTCCACACCTGGGACATCAGATTCATCCGTGACATTATAAAGCCTTCCGGGTTTTATATGCAGTTTTTCCACCATGGGGCTGCGGGAAGTTTCATTAAATGCCTCGTCAAAACTGTCTGGACGCAGAAAAAA
>JALWJV010000181.1:752-3735 GCA_026996955.1 Deltaproteobacteria bacterium | reverse complement strand
AATATAAGAAAAATATTTTGAATCACAGATGAAAAGTGCCGGTATGCCGTCTACTACATAGAGTCTTCCAGGCTGGGCAGAGGAAAGCAGTGTTTTGATAAAATCCACATCCGGAAAATATCCTGGGCGAAGCACAATGCATCTTCCACACCGGATATCTGCAAGATCCCGTTCATTGGATATAATTAAAGGGCATTGTGAACCGTCCTCCACAGATGTGTCGTCGACATTTGATGTGATAACAATCACACCATCAATGCCGGCTTTACGGGCGGTGCGGCAGAGACGTTCAACAAGTGTCAGGCCTGCGATTTTTCTCCTTAGCAGGTATTCCTGACCCTGTGCCGGAACTATGATAAAAGTACTATTGTTCATATCGGGCTTGCGTTAATTTTCCGGACCAGAAAGAGCTACCTTTTCCCCTTTTGCGCTGGACTCTGTACATTTTTCCATCATGCTCTGACACCAGCCTGCTTCAATAAAATTCTTTCCTGCCTGCCCTCTTCCTGACACCTCATTAACAAACTCCCTGATCACTGAGGCATACCACTCAGGGTGATGGGAACCCTGGGAAAGTGCCTGGTCAAACGGAATTTCAAAGGTATTTTCGGCAGTTTCAAGTCGTATTATATCATCATCAACCAGAAGCCTGCCCTGCTCCCCCTTTATCAGCACCGTATTTTTCCGGCTTTCTCCTGCCCAGGTAAAGAAAAGTTTTGCAGTGGCATCTTTATATCCAACTTCCACCTCTGCCGTATCCTCCAAGGGGATGTCTTTATACTTGAAGTTTGAAAGTTTACATTTAACCCAGAGGGGATTTTGGTCCATCCATTGATTTGTCATATAAAAGGCATGCCAGCCGTGATCCACCAGGATACCCCCGCCTGCCACAGCTGGATCAATGCGCCAGTTGTCCTTTACTCCAGACTCCCCTGATGTGATGGAGGGACGGACTCTGATCACTCTATACTCAATTTCATGAACTTTCCCAATGGCGCCCTCAATGATCAGCCTTGATGCCTCCTGGAAGATCGGTGCATAGCGCCAATTATGTACAGTGAAAACAATTCGTCCCTTCTCTTTAGAGAGTTTTTTTATTTTTATGTAATCTGCACTATCAAGTACAAGGGGCTTTTCACAAAGGACGTGCCTTCCATGCTTGAGAGAGACAAGGATATTTTCAGCATGCATCCCGGGAGGGGTTGCAATATCAACAAAATCAACATCTTCCTTGTTGAGTAGTTCCTCAAGGCTTGAATAGAACCGGGCGTTTGGAAGGCGTTTCCTGCAGCTCTCTTGAGCCTCTGGCATTACATCTGTAACAGCAGTAATGGAGACGGCATCTGTTTCTCTGTATCCAGGAAGATGGCCGTTTACTGCTATATTTCCAAAGCCTGCTATGGCGCCTTTTAGCTGTGACATAAGTAATCCTTATACCTGAATAGAGCGTTTCAAAAATTTGAAGAAATGATTTTATACGATATTAAAAGGAGTTATATCTGAGCTTCAATTACTGTAAGCGCCTCATCCAGTATGGAAAGAGCTTCCATTGCCTCGGATTCTGTAATTACAAGAGGTGGATTTATCCTTATACACGGTGAATAACACATGCTTATAAGCCCGCGATCCAGACATTCATGGAACAGTTGCCTGGTAAGTTTTTTATCAAGAGGGGTCTTGGATTTTGTGTCAGAAACAAGCTCCACGCCAATCATAAGGCCCTTGCCCCTGACATCGCCTATAATTCTGTGTTTTTCCTTCATCTCCTTCAGGCGGTTCAGCATGGCCTCACCCACCACACGGGAGTTTTGAACAAGGTTATCCTGCTCAAGTATATCCAGAACCGCCTTTCCTGCTGCAGATGCAAGAGGATTTCCCCCATAACTTGATGAACTTCCGCTTGGATTTCCAAAGGGTTTGGCAGCAGCATGTTCCCTGGTTGCCGCAATGGCACTCATGGGAAATCCTCCGCCAATGCCTTTCCCAAGTGTCATGACATCAGGCACTATGCCGTCGTGATCAACACCCCACATAAGCCCTGTCCTGCCAAAACCTGTTATCATCTCATCTGCAATCAGCAGGGCATCAAATTCTTTTGCAACTTCCTGGATTGCCTTAATAAATCCCTTTGGAGGAACAACATTGCCTGCAGTTCCCTGTATTGGTTCAACCAGAATTCCTGCTATGCTGTGGGTAGTCTGGTATCTGATAGCATCCCTGAACCATTCAATACAGGCAAATCCACAGCCTGGGTACTCTGTTTTCCAGCGGCAGCGGTAGCAGTAAGCATAGGGGCCGGCAAGATAGAGCCCTGGCATGATGGGGCCAAGGTTTGCCTTGAAACTTGTATCACCCAGAAGGCCCATAACACCTCTGGTTTTACCGTGAAATGCCCCCCAGAATCCTACAAACTCATATTTGCCTGTGACGGATTTAGCAAGCCTTAAAGCAGCCTCTACAGCCTCGGCTCCGCCTGAATACATCTGAATTGAGTTGAGTTCTCCTGGCAGAAGGGATGCCAATTTTTTGAGAAACTCTATCCTGTTTTTGGTGGAATAGCTCGCAAAGGTAACACTCCGTAGCTGCTCCTCCAGTATTTTTACATAATGGGGATGGCAGTGCCCTACGCTACCCACACCAATGCCAGCTGTAAAATCTATGAAAGTGTTACCGTCAATATCTGTGATCCGAACCCCCTGGGCCCTGTCCACAACTATCTGAGAGAAAAGGGCTATTGATTGGAGTCCTGGTGCCATAAATTGGCTCTCCTCCTGGAATAGTTTTTCAGAAAGCGGCCCTGGAACACGGTGTTGCTGTCCTGCTGAATTCAATTATTTCTACCTCATCAAATTGTTAAAATTTGGTATCTATTCAGTGTTGTAATTGGTCTTGTTTTGGAGTGACTTTGAAGAATTTCGTAGTTTTTCTTGGCGAAGCGCAGCCACAAAAATCGCGTCTGTTTGAGCGAGGGACCAGCGAGTTT
>JALWJV010000181.1:0-742 GCA_026996955.1 Deltaproteobacteria bacterium | reverse complement strand
AAAATAAGACCATTTACCAACCTTTATTAACAAAATTGCGCTGAACAGTTTCAAAATTTGGAGTGATTTTATTCCGAATCCTGTTTTGTTAGCTTCTGCTTTTTTCCAAAAGATGCTCGGCGATAAATTTTGACGCTACATCCCTGAAAAGGGCAAAGCTTGGCCAGGCATTTACATCAATCACAAAAACAGTTCCATCTTCTGTAACAATTGCATCCCCGCCATAAATCTCAAGTCCAAGTATGTCTGACGAAAGTTCACATTTTTTCTGCAGGTCAGCGGTTTCAAATTTAAAATTATTAAGCTCCTGATCCCTATGATAAAACCAATGAAACCACCTGGTTCCGTTTTGCTCTCCTGGCGCACGCACACCATAAAATTTTATAAGATCACCGGGAATGTGTTTCTGGATGGCAACATCAGGGATATTGCGCTTTCTGAATGTATCAAGGAGTTTTCCTAATTCATTTTGATCCTTTGCAAAAACAACGTCCTGTTTTTCAATAGCATGAAAATCGCCGCGTTTCACCCATACACTTTCCATATCATGAGATGGGGGAGCGCTCACGCTGCACAGTATGGTTTCCGGGAAAAAGGGCATTTTTGAAAGCATTGAGGTCATCTGACTGCGAAAAGTATTTCGCACAGAGGCAGTGCTGTTTACAACCCTGATTCCCTTTTGTTCCAGCTCATTAAGGAATGAGAGAACCGGTTCCTCCTCTGCCATGTTAAACACAAGGAC
>JALWJV010000180.1 GCA_026996955.1 Deltaproteobacteria bacterium | reverse complement strand
AATTTCCATATAGCCGACTATTATGGAAATTCCTCTTTCGCGGATATACAGCAAATCCGACAATCGCTCAATCTAGGTTGCAGCCATGTCTGCCAGCGCGGGTAAGACAATGCAGACATGATAATCTGATCCACATTCCAGCAGAAACAAGCGCTTTTTTATACCCTGATGGCAGGTTAAATGCAACTAAAAACTGCAACTAAATATTGGATTCTTCCTGATCCTGCCGTTCTTTTAAGTCTATAAGCTTGCCTTCCAAGGGATCATATCCAATCAGAATATCTAACTGTACAGGGTTGACTACTTCTCCCTGAAATTCCAGCGCACTGTCTGCACATTTTATTATTACCTGGCCCTTTGGGGTAAGTTTGCCTCTTATATAAACCCGCATCTTTTGCAGTTCCTCAATCAGGGCCTCCCTCTGCTTAATAAGTTCTTCCTGCTTGGCTAGTTTTTCTTGCCTCGTGGCCTGGATTCTGATCATCCTTTTTAGTTGATCTAGTATTACGTTGAATTCAGGGCCAAGAGAATTCTGCAGCTTGGTAATTTTTTCAGATGCGTCCTCCAAGGTGATGGTCTCGGAAAGTATGGCCGAACCAAATTTTTTAAGCCCAAGTACTACCTTTTTCAAGTTGCCAGGTAGTAGAGAGTGGGTGAGCTGGAGTTTTTTGGCAAAAGTCTGTGCTCTGGTTTTCAGATGGGTCTCTTCGGAGGCGATTAAAGCTTCAAGCCGCTGGTTGGACTTATCCAGATCTTGGAGTTGCTTTATTAATTTTTCTCCCAGTATGATTTCAATACAGTTCCGGATTTCTCCGTTTTCCAGCCTGAACTGTTCAGTGTAAATCCTGGCACTTCCGCATAAGACCGGCTGCCCTCCACTGCCTTCAAATACAACCTCAGGTGATCTGAGGTGGCAGTGGGTGAACTCTCGTGTAATCTTTATGTATTCGGCAGCGGTGAGCTTGGCATGGGTTGCGGCAACGCTCTCGATGAAGCGGCCTGAGCGTATGCAGCTGCGGATGAGGTGTGCAATTACCTCCCCGGATGCATCCACCACTTCACCTTCTACCGTCCCTTTGACCTCGAGCATGCCCTCGATGAGTACGGCAAATCTCCCCCGCACATCGCCCTTGACTGCAACATCAGCCGTGCACCTGAGTTCTCCGCCGTCTCCACTGATATTACCTGTAGAAAAATCAATGTCTTCCAGCTCAATACGGTTTTGAATGGAAATCTCCTGGATGTTTTCAACCCTGGGAGGATTACCTCCGAAATCCGTGACTATAATGCCTGGCTTTGCAGCTATGACGTCCAGGTAGTCCCGCTTTTCCTCCTCATCGTAATTTTTTGATGTGGTGATGTTGTCGCCAAAGGCTATACGCACTGGTTCTCCCGGTACAGGGACGATTCTCCATCCATATACGTCAGTGCCTGCTACCCCTTCGGTGGGGGCAAATATTCTTAAGAGAAGTTTACCCTCACTTGCCTGGGGAAACATATTTATTTCTCTAAAATCAATAGAACCGTCACTGAAAATTTTCCCTGATTTTACAGTAAAATCATAGTGTGCCTCAGTATAACCTGGAAGACCATCAACAGGCTCTTCACCGGATATCATCAGTGTGCTTACTTCCGGTGCAGTATTTATAAGTACAGTTCTCGGGCGAAGATACTTTTCTCTGGAAGGTGCAGAAAATGTAAACTCATCACTTTGGCCGTGCGTTATGGCATTGACTACTTCCAGTGGGAGTTTAATGGCATATTCATTAAGTATCTGTTGTATGGCGTCAAGATTCTTGTTGCCTGGGATGCGGCGAACAGGAGGAAGATCCATTACTACCCTTGTTATGTCCGAACCGGTGCGTTCCTCCTCAATACCGTCTCGTATCCACTGTACTATTTCCGGAACAGTACTATCCGCGTTGAGTTCATCAATAATCAGGCTCTCTGCACCGTCCTGTACGGCATGTTCATCTTTTTTGGCGTTGGTCTGTTCGGTCATTACAGGTTGTTTTTGGGTTACAGGCACCACACCTTCTACAAATTTCAGTGTTGCAGAAGGTTGTCTGCCTTTGTGCTACCGCGCGTTTCCATTCCTGCTGCAAGTAATCCTTTTTTACTCGGTGTATTATAATTTCCCAGGGAAGAATTTCATCCAATTCAAATCCTTTAAGGCTTTTATCGGTATTTATGCCTGATGACATAACAGCCTTTTTGAAGGAATATGAATATTGTGCCATTTTATTCAGCACTTCTGCGAGTTCCCTGCCTCCTCGGCTGAGAACAGCCTGGGGAAAGGCGCTGTTCCAGGAGTCGTGTTTGAACACTACATTTGGCATGGATGCAAAGCTTTTTTTGAGAAACTGCTGCTTTCTGGAGATTTCAGGGCGTGTGGCAAATGGTACCCACTGAAACGGGGTCCAGGCCTTTGGAACAAAAGTGCTAACAGAAACCGTAATCGTCCCCAGGTTTCCCCGTTTTTTGCCAGATGCAAGGGCAATCTGCCTGATTTTATCCACAAGTTCCACAATTGCCTCAACATCACTGTCCTGTTCAAAGGGAAGGCCCAGCATGAAGTAACATTTTATGTTCGGGATGTTGTGGACTGAAATTATTTCAACCGCCTTGAGTATGTCTTGCTCTGTGAGGTTTTTGTTGATTATGCGCCGGAGTTTTTCACTTCCGGCTTCAGGTGCAATGGTTGCGGTCCTGCAGCCCGATGCACGGAGAAGTTTTACAAAACGGGGTGTAATGGCATCAGTTCTAAGGGATGAGAATGTCAGGCTGATTCCCCTCTGAATCAAGGTCTCGCAGATGTTCATTACGTCTTCACGCTCAAGGAATTCAAGCCCTACCATCCCTGCCTTAGCACCTGGAGCAAGGGGCTTTAGCGCTGCATCAATGCTATGTCTGGGCCAGGGACGCGGCGGCCTGTATATGAAGCCTGCAGCACAGAATCTGCACCCCCTGCCGCACCCACGGGCAAGCTCTATAAGCCGCATGTCAGAAAATACGGCATCTGGAGTTGTGATGGTTGTGTGTGGCGCCTCTTTTGGCGTATCCAGATAGATGGCAGTGGAGATTGGCAGTGTGATTCCATTTTTTGAATCCCACGCCTTTATTGCCCCGCTGCTGTCATAAATGGGGCTGCAGAAACATGGCAGGTAGGTGCCTGGACAGGAGTCTGAAAGGTTTTGGAGGAGACTTTTGCGGGATGTTTCTGTATTAAGTGCTGAAAGCCACGGAATAAACCCTTCTTCCATGGCTTCAAAGTCCCCAAGGAGAAATGCATCAACAATGTCTGCTATTGGCTCAGGGTTTATCTGGCAGGCAACGCCTCCTGCCAGTATCAGCGGGGAATCATGGTCTCTTTTTCTGGAAAATACAGCAAGCCCTGCATCGTGCAGGGCTCGTACTACGTTGATGTAACCTGTCTCAAAACTTATTGAAAATAGGAGGATATCAAAGTCGTGAAGGGGGCGGTTTGATTCTGTTGATCGCCAGATACCCTTTTGAGGTTTTCCTGCGGTTTTCCCGGAAGCGGGCGCGTCAGGCACAAAAAAACGCTCGGCAACAATGTTATCAGCCTGGTTAAGCCTCTGATATACAAGCTGGAAACCTATGTTGGACATGCCCAGGGCATAGGTATCCGGAAATATCAGGGCAACGGATACCCTGCCTGACCATTTTTTTTTAACAGCGCCCCTCTCTGATTTGGAGCGTGACCCAGGGCCTGCAGAGTTGCGGTTTTCCCTGGCCACATAGCCTTTACGGGCCTGTTTTTTGCGTTTCACTGGCTGTTTGGGGGGGGTATTATTTTTCCTTTTTCCAGTCAGGCTTAAGGTACAGCTCTGCAAGCTGGGCCATACTCACCTCTGCCGGAGCATGTGCCATGAGGCACTGTGCCTTCTGGGTTTTTGGGAAGGCGATTACGTCCCTGATGGAATCCCTGCCTGCCATGAGCATCACCAGCCTGTCAAGGCCAAAGGCCAGGCCTCCGTGGGGAGGGGCGCCTGAGCCCAGGGCTTCAAGCAGGAAGCCGAACTTGTCCTGCGCCTCCTGGTCAGAGATGGAAAGTGCCCTGAACACCCGTTCCTGCACTGCGGGCTGATGGATACGGATGCTTCCGCCGCCGATTTCAATGCCATTAAGCACGATATCATAGGCACGGGAACGTACTGCAGCTGGATCGGTTTCAAGGAGGTCAAGGTCTTCTTCTGCAGGGGCAGTAAACGGGTGGTGCATGGCGGTAAATCTTCCCTCATCCTCATCATATTCAACAAGCGGGAAGTTGGTCACCCATACGAACCTGAACCTCTCATTTATGAGGTTTCGATCCCTGGCAAGTTTGCACCTTAGCTCTCCAAGTACCCGGAAAACGGTTGCCTTGGTGTCAGCGCCAAAGAAGAATATGTCTCCAGGCTCTCCACCCAGGCGTTCCGCTATTGCCTTCTGCTCTTCATCTGTAAAAAACTTGGCAATTGGAGACTGCCATGATCCATCTTCCTTCACCTTGACCCACGCAAGCCCCTTTGCCCCAAGCCCCTGGGCAAATTCAGTGAGCACGTCAAGGTCCTTTCTTGAAAGGTCTGCCATGCCCCTGGCATTTATTGCCTTTACTATGCCGCCTGAGGCAGTGATACTCTGAAATACCTTGAGGCCGCAGCCAGCGGCAATGTCCGAGATATCCACAAGCTCCATGCCAAACCTGACATCCGGCCTGTCTGTGCCAAACCGCTCCATTGCCTTCTGGTAGGTCAGGCGTTCAAAGGGTGTGGCCAGTTCAACTCCCAGGGTCTTGTTGAAGACATGGGAGATCAGCCCCTCCATGAGCTCCATGATCTGCTCTTCGTCAATAAAGGACATCTCAAGGTCA
>JALWJV010000179.1 GCA_026996955.1 Deltaproteobacteria bacterium | reverse complement strand
GTGCTGCGCCATAAGCCGACTGAGCCAGGAAGAGAGGAAAAAGATTGAAGAACTTGTTTCCCAGAGGGAAGAGGCACGGAAGCGCAAGGAATGGGAACGTGCAGATGCAATACGCGAACAGATTAGAGAAATGGGTATTGAGGTTATTGATACAGCATCGGGCCCCAGGTGGAGAACAGTAGCACTTAAACGGAAAGGAACAGTAAAATGAAAACCTACCTTGAGTGCATACCCTGTTTTTTCAACCAGATAGTACGCACCGGCAGGCTGCTTGGCATGGATGATGCCGCTATTATGGAGATGTATGGTGAGTTTGGAACAACCCTGAAAAAAATTCGTGTGGATGTGCCTCCACCTCAAACAGCCATAGCGCTTTATGACATGATATCAAGGCATTCAGGCCTGGCTGATCCGTTTTACGCCCTTAAACAGGAAAGCACAAAGGCCGCCCTTGCAATGCTTGATGAGCTTGAAGAAAAGGTAAAGGGGTCAGACAATACTCTCTCCACTGCCATTCGATTTGCCATTGCCGGAAACATAATTGACTTTGGCATCTCAACTGACTTTAACCTTGAGGATGAGCTTGAAAAGGTCCTTGATTCAGCAAGCTACGGGATATGGCTTGAAGATGAACTTACCCACGCAGTGCATGATGCCCCGTGGATCCTGTACCTCGGGGACAATACCGGGGAGACGGTTTTTGACAGGCTCTTGATCAAAACCCTTGAAAGGCCTGCAACCTACGCCGTAAGAGGTGGGCCAATCATAAACGACGCTACAATGGAAGATGCCCTTGCAGCAGGGCTTGACAAGGTGTGTGAGAGGATAATCTCATCAGGCTGCAGGGCGCCAGGCACCATACTTTCGCTCTGCTCTGATGAATTCCTTGAGCTGTTCAATTCAGCCCCGCTTATAATCAGCAAGGGACAGGGAAACTATGAAACCCTTTCAGGGCAAGATGATGCACCGTACAGTTCAAGGCTTTTCTATCTCCTCAAGGCAAAATGTGATGTGGTATCAAGACACCTTGGCGTAAAAACAGGGGAGTTTATCCTTACAAGAGAAAAACGATCCTGAGCCCTTGCCACTTCTCACCTCATGAACCAAAACGACAGCCCAAACAGCGAAACATCCACATCCGGGAAAATAGCCCGCTCTGCTGGCTCAGTAAGCGTTGCAGTGTTCATGTCGCGCATACTGGGGCTTGTGCGGGAGCAGGTGCTTGCAGGTCTTTTCGGTGCAGGCACGGCAATGGATGCCTTTGTGGTTGCGTTCCGCATTCCAAATCTTCTCAGAGATCTCTTTGCAGAAGGGGCGCTCAGCGCAGCCTTTGTAACCGTTTTTACAGAGTATGACAAAAAGAGCAGGGAAGAGGCATGGAGGCTGGTAAACAATGTATTTACCGCCATCACCATCATCATTTCCCTCATAGTAATTGCAGGAATCATATTCTCCCATGAGCTGGTCATGGTACTTGCCCCTGAATTTTCAGAGGTGGCAGGAAAGATTGCCCTTACTGCCCGGCTTACAGAGATAATGTTTCCATTTCTCCTGATGATCTCACTTGCAGCCCTGCTCATGGGGATCCTGAACACCCGTGGGCACTTTTTTGTCCCGGCCCTTGCCTCAAGCTGTTTTAACCTGGGCTCAATCATAGTAGGCGGCGGCCTTGCACTCCTCCTTCCCAGGTGGGGCTATCCTGCAATCACAGGCATGGCGATAGGGACCCTGGCAGGGGGTATCGGACAGATGGCAATTCAGCTTCCCCTGGTATTCAGGCATGGATTCAGGTTTCGTCCGCTGCTTGATCTGAGCCATCCGGGCTTAAGAAAAATCGGAAGGCTTATAATCCCTGCAATTATCGGCCTTTCCGCTACCCAGATAAACATCTTTATTAACACCAACTTTGCCTCAAGATGCGCAGAGGGCAGTGTGGCATGGCTTAATTACGCCTTCAGGCTCATGCAGTTTCCAATTGGCCTTTTTGGAGTTGCGCTCTCCGTGGCCACCCTTCCTGTTATTGCAAAACAGGCTGCAGACAAAGACACAGAGGCACTTAAAACCACGCTTGTCTCATCTCTTGTAATGGGTTTTGCCCTTACAGTTCCTGCAGCAGCAGGGCTCTGGGTTATGGCAAAACCCATAGTTGCCCTGATATTTGAGCATGGGAGGTTTACAGGATTTGATACAGAGATGACGGCACAGGCAGTGCAGCTTTACGCAATCGGGCTTCTGGCATACGCTGCTGTAAAAATAATTGTGCCTGTATTCTATGCCCTGGATGATACCAGGTGGCCTGTAATGGCAAGTTTTTTTGCAGTGGCTACCAATATCTGCATAATACTTGTCTGCATTGACCAACTCCAACACCGGGCCATAGCCCTGTCCACATCCCTTACCATGATCCTTAACTTTCTGCTCCTTGCAGCAGTGCTATACAGAAAACTTGCAGGATATGACCTTTCCCGCCTGCTGTCATCACTGATTAAAATTCTTGCTGCAAGCGCTCTAATGGGATGGGTGGTCAAGGAGGTCTGCAGTCTGGTCCCTGCCGGAGATTCAGTTTTGACCGAGCTTGTCCATATCACGGCAGGAATTGCGGCCGGGGCACTCACATATGCAGTCCTTATACTCCTCTCAGGCCTCAAGGAGGCAACAGAGCCTTTAAAGGCAATCAGTCGAAAATTTCTAAAAAGCTGACCCGAATCATTCATGACTCTAGTTACAAAATTCCAGGAACAAACGCATAGCAGCAAATTTATTCCCAAACCATACAGGCTCTCCTCCAAATTTTCAGAATAATTATCCAGAAAATTTTTACACGCGCAGTTTATTTTGCTAAACTTTCATGACATGAGGTGATAATCCACATGTCATGAAAGTCAGTTTAAGGAAGTGGGGAAGCAGGAGCTTCCAATTCATAGTTCCCAAACCAGAATTTGGGAACCAGCAAATATTCACAATCTTTAAGGAGGGCAGGATTTATGTATCCATTCTGGGAACTACCCTTTTTTACATCAGGCATAGTGATAGCGCTTATTGCCACATTTCACATACTGCCATGTCACCTGGCAACAGGGGCATTCTGGTTTAACGTCTATATCGAACGGAAATCCGTTAAGGAAAACCGTCCGGAACTGATGGAGTTCATAAAACGCTATTCCCTCCTCATTCTGGTATTCTGCTTTGTAATCGGGTCTCTCAGCGGGGTGGGAATCTGGTTTGCCGCAACTGTTGCAAGCCCAAGGGCTATATCCGCCTTAATACACAATTATGTCTGGGGTTGGGCAACCGAATGGGTATTCTTCCTCATAGAGATCGCGGCCATTTATGTCTATTACTACACCCTTGGAAGAATCGACTCAAAAAGCCACCTTATGCTTGGCTGGCTCTATGCATGGGCTGCATGGATAAGCATGGTCATAATCACGGGCATCCTTGCCTTCATGCTGTCACCAGGCGAGTGGGTCAACACCGGCGGCTTTTTTGATGGCTTCTTCAACCAGACCTACTGGCCGCAGCTATTCACCCGAACAGCCTTCATGATCGGTATTGCCGGCGTCTATGCTGTGATTGTTGCCAGCACCATGGAAAACAGGAAGGTCAGAGACGAAGTAGTCAGGAAAGCTGCTGTCTGGGGTATTACCGGAATGATAGCAGGCGCCCTGTTCAGTGCGTGGTATCTGTCCAAGATGCCTGGCCCTGCTAAGGAACTTGGCCTAGAAGGGGGGCTTCCCTACCTGCAGGCCATGCTAAAATGGGCAGGCATTTCATATCTGGTTGTACTTGTCTGGTTTGTGGTTTGCGGGCTTATTAAGCCACAGTGGTCAGGCAAGGTATCAGGCATCCTGATACTTATAGTCCTCTTCCTTGGCATTGGAGCAGGTGAAGGTTTCAGGGAAGGTGTCAGAAGGCCCTATATCATAGCCCAGTACATGTACGACAATCAGATCGTTGCCACAAACATCAAGGCCAAAGGCATAAGTTCTGAAGTTGATAAATACAACAATGAAGGTTTTCTGAATAATCTGTACTTCCGCCCGGACAACATAAACATGGAGAGCCAGACAGACAGGCTGCAGGCAGGCAGGGTAATTGCTCTTCACCAATGCGGTAACTGCCACGCACTCGACATAAACGCCAAACTGCGCCCGCTTCCAGCACTGCTGGCCAATCTGGAACCGGAATCTCCTGAGGATATTGCCGGGTTCCTTGAGGCCCTGGGTGACTACCCGTACATGCCTCCATTTGCCGGCAACGATGATGACAGGGCTGCCGTGGCTGAATATCTTTTCTGGATTGTTAGGAGGTAAGAGATGGACATTTCCGTATTTCTCAATAATATGCGTGACCCTGCCGGTGTGCCGTTTTACCCAGTAATCTTTCAGGTCCTGATGGTACTGACCTTTGCACTCCATATCGTCATGGTCAACCTGGTTGTGGGAAGTATCTTTGTAGCGCTCTGGGAAGCGGCCAAAAAGACCGACTACAGCACCAGGCTTGCCAAGGCACTTGGCAGGGTAATTACAGTAAGTTTTTCCATTGCAATAGTACTTGGGGTCGCACCTCTCCTCTTCGTTCAGGTGATTTATGACCCATTCTGGTACACTGCAAATACCATGTCGGCATTCTACGCATTGCTCTTTCTGGCTGTTGTAACCGTTGGCTTCTACGCAGGCTATGCGTTTTACCTTGGAAACAGAAAGAATGATGCCGCAACCTTTAAGACAGGATGGGGCTGGCTGGCGCTCATGGCAGTTCTTGTTGCAGGCACACTGATCCATATGCTCTCAATGGAGCAGTTAATGCCAGCAGAGTGGAAAAACTGGGTTATAACTCCTGAAGGGCATTACCTTACAGGCGGTGGACAATTCCACGGAGTGGCACCGGGAA
>JALWJV010000178.1 GCA_026996955.1 Deltaproteobacteria bacterium | reverse complement strand
GTTTATGTGAATGACTGTACCGCCGGCGAAATCAAGGCCGCCATGATGGCTTATCCAGCCTCCGCCCCATACCCAGTGACATACAGGAAAATAGACCAGGGTGCTCCACAAAACTGTAAAAATCAAGAAGGCTGAGAATTTTATGCGCTCCGCAAAGGCACCTGTGATAAGGGCAGGAGTAATGATGGCAAACATCAACTGAAAGGCACAGAAGACAAGGTGCGGGATAGTAGAGCCTTCCTGTGGAGCTGCCCCCACACCTTTAAGCATGGCAAAATCCAGATTGCCTATGATGCCATTGACGTCAGGACCAAATGACAGTGAATAGCCGTAAAGCACCCATATTATGCTGACTACCCCTAAGCATATAAAGCTTTGTAGGAGGGTTGACAGCACGTTTTTTGAACGCACCATTCCACCATAAAATAATGCAAGGCCAGGGGTCATCAGCATGACCATGGCTGTTGCTACAATCATAAACGCGGTATCTCCAGTGTTCATTTTCTACTCCTTATCTTTGTATAGTTTTTTGACAAACTGGTTGCTTACATTTTTCAGCCACCCTGAAGCAACCCGTGTGCCACCAAACCTTAATGGAGTAATTTCAATAAATTACTGTATTGAGATACCGGTAATCTCTTAAGTGTTTTGCAAAAATATCACATTTTTGTTCAGCATATTTACAATTTTGTAGCAATGCTGAAAAAGGTCACACTTCAGAAAAACAAGAAATTATTCACCGGAACGGAAAAACAGAACTAATTACGAACCTGAATTACCTGTAATGCTAAACAGTCACGTAATATTTTACCCATATACTCTGTTGACAGATGCTGAATTATGCTGAAAACAGCCGGTCACTAACCTCAATTACCATCAATAAGCTGAACAGTTACAAAAAATGAATATTACAATTTTGTATTTTATTGAAAGTCCCAAAGCACCTACTTGCTTTTTACGCTGCCACAACACTGACCTGTGCCAACTGAACCTTCCTCAGCCCTTCTGGCCCTGAGCTTTTTAAGTTTTTGCTCAGGCGGCAGGGAGCATCCTGTGCATCCCTCACAGCCTGAAAGGGTTCCATCTTCCTGGGCAAGCTGCCTGAAGACCTTCCTGAGTATCCAGTATGCAGCTATGAGCACTACCAATATAACTACTGCCTTTTCAAGCATTTAATTATCTCCTTTTGTAATTGCATTGTTTTTTGACCGAGGCTGGTTGACGCTTAATCATAATCTGGATTTAGCGATTGTCGGATTTGCTGCATATCCGTGAAAGAGGTTTTGCCTTATAAAGCGTGCATTCCATCCCGGAGCTTTTCCTCACAACATCACATGGAAGACTGCGGCTTTTGAAACCATAGCCCCGGCAGCCATGCGGATGAGAAGGCTGCCAGGTAACATAGTAATGAACACACCTCTTGCAAGTGCGTCGAATATTGGTCTTTTTGACCTTACCTGTTTCAGGGCTGTTAACCATTGCTTTACACAACTAAGGGTGAAACCACATCAAAGCCTGCGCTGGCAAATGTTGAATGCACAGCCCGAAGATTAAAGGTGTTTACCCTTAAGTGAAGATATACACCACCATCCGGTGCCTCTTCTCTGACTATCCTCGTAACACTTATTCCCTGATCAGCCAGAAGCCCTGCAACCCGTGCAATAACATCGGGTCCGTCTCCGGCACGAACCGTAATCAGGAAACTTCCCTTTTCTCCCAGACCGAAAAGGTTGCCGTATGCACCCATAAGATCCCGAATAGAAAAGATACCTTCAAGCACTCCATTATTGTCGATCACAGGCACAGCCCCTACATTGGACCTTAAAAGCAGCATCAGGGCATCATCAAGGGTGGAGTCTGGGCCAAGGGTGCTAAGGTTTTCAGACATGATTTCAGAAACCGGGGTCTCCTTCACCCGTGCCATAATCTTTTCACGTTCTTCAGGAGATGCCACTGAAGATGGAAGGGCCGAGCGAATGTCTCTGTCTGTAACCATGCCCTGGAGCACGCCACTGGCATCGGTCACAGGAAGATGTCTGAACTCCTTTTCCTGCAGTATTTTTCTGGCATCAAGGATCAGTACATCAGGTCTTATGGAAACAGGTTCAGTTGTCATATAGTTTTTTACAAACATGAATTTTATCCTTATCTTTTATGAGCTTTCTGCTGGCAGTTTCTGAAGGTACGGATTAGACGGATTTTCAACTCCTTTGCATGTTTCAAACCTTTATTGCAAGTCCTCCCAGATAGGTCTCAACGCTTGCCGAGAGTGCATCTGGCACATACCCCCCCTCCAGAATGGATAGCACCCGTCCCTGTGTAAATCTGTCAGCCCAGTTTGCCACAGCCGTGCCTATCTTTCCGTAAACCAGGGTTGACCAGTCAAGTCCGGACATATCATCCTGACCGTGGGCATCAAATCCTGCTGCAATCACAATACATTCAGGGCTGAATCTGTTAACAGCCGGGGTTATCTGGTCTGAAATGGCCTGAATCACAAGCTCATCCCCTGCCCCGGGAGGAAGGGGGACATTGAGTGTAAAGCCCTCCCCTGCCCCGATGCCTGCTTCATAGTCCCAGCCGGTACCAGGAAAACTGAATGTCGGGTGCTCATGAATGCTGATATACATGACATCAGGGTCTTCATCAAAAATTTCCTGAATGCCGTTTCCGTGATGGGCATCAAAATCAAAGACCAGAATACGCTTCCTTCCATACCTGTTTTGCCAGTAACGCACTGTTGCTGCAACATTATTAAAAAAACAGAAACCCAACGGAAGCCCTTGCTCTGCATGGTGTCCTGGGGGACGCACTGCAGCAAACACCAGCCTGCCCTCTTCCGATTCAATAATGTCCACGCCTGTCATTCCTGCCCCTGCTGCAAGAAACGCAATCTGCCACGTGTCATAACAGATCCTGTTATCGGTGTGACCAAAATATTCACGGCCACTTAGACAGGCATCTTCAAAGCGGAGCAGGTAGTCCTCGTTGTGAACAAGAAGGATGCTCTCCCTCGTTGCAGGAACCGGATCAACTTTAATAAGGTTTTTGGATAGTGGTCCGTTTTCAAGCCGTTTATTTATAGCAGTAAGCCTGGAGGGCTGTTCAGGATGGTCTGGCCCTCCGGTATCGTGCAAAAGGTAGTCAGGGGAGGTAATCAGATGAATTGTATGAAATGAGGTCATGTCTTAAGTGGTGTGTTGAAGGAAGTATATGGCCGGGGATGAGGAAGGGTATAAAGGCAGATTTCAGGTTATATTCAGCCACCCTTTGACTTTTTATATACAGTTAAGTATCCTGACCGGTCGGAAAAGTAAAGAGCTGCAGTCTCACTCTTTTTACCTTATTAGAAAAACGCGCTGCAGCCAAGCATGTTGAGGAGATAATAGAAAAATTATGGCTACTACAGTTGTAATCGGCACCCAGTGGGGAGATGAAGGCAAGGGCAAGATTGTTGACCTGCTCACAGGCTATGCCGATGTAATCGTACGTTTTCAGGGTGGAAACAACGCTGGTCACACCCTTGTTGTAGAAGGCAAAAAATTCGTATTCCATCTCATTCCTTCAGGAATACTGTATAATGACAAGCTGTGCGCAATTGGTAACGGAGTGGTGCTTGATCCTGCTGTGCTCCTTGAGGAGATGGAAGAGCTTGAGAAGAATGGCATGACCATCACTCCTGACAGGCTCAAGATAAGCCTGAATACACACCTCATAATGCCGTATCACCGTGCAATGGACCATGCCCGCGAGGCAGCAAAGGCAAAGGGCAAGAAGATTGGCACAACCGGGCGAGGAATTGGCCCGTGTTATGAGGACAAAATAGTACGTAATGGCATAAAGATAGCCGACCTTCTTGATCCTCAGCTCTTCAGGGACAAGCTGGAAGAAAATCTCCAGTACAAAAACTTCCTTTTCAAGGAACTGTATGGCACAGACACCATTGATGTTGAAGAGGTGTATGGTCAGTATCAGCAGTACGCTGAAAAACTGGCTCCTTTTGCCACCAATGTATCAGTTATAATTGATGAGGCCAGAAAGGCTGATAAAAACATCCTGTTTGAAGGCGCCCAGGGCACCCAGCTTGATATTGATCACGGCACCTATCCATTTGTTACCAGCTCAAACACCATTGCAGGTGGCGCCTGCTCGGGCTCTGGTATCGGGCCAAGCAAAATAGACTGTACCCTTGGAATCTGCAAGGCATACACCACCCGTGTTGGTGAAGGGCCTTTTCCAACAGAGCTCTTTGACGAAGTGGGAGACCAGATACAGAAGCAGGGGGTTGAATTCGGGGCGACCACAGGCAGAAAGAGGAGATGCGGCTGGCTTGACGGGGTGGTGCTTCAGGATGCCGTTCGTCTGAATGGCCTGGACGGGCTGGTAGTTACCAAGCTGGATGTTATGAGCGGTCTTAAAAATCTCAAGATCTGCACTGCCTATGATGTAAATGGGAAGACATTTAATTATATGCCTGCCAATATCCGGGATGCACAGGCAGCAAAGCCTGTTTACAGGGATATTGATGGCTGGGACCAGGACATAACCGGCGCAACCTCAATAGATGAGCTTCCGGTCCAGGCAAGAGACTATCTCAAGGCAATGGAGGAGATAGCTGGGGTGCCAATCTCAATAGTTTCAGTTGGTCCTGGAAGGGAGCAGACAATGCTTCTTAACAATCCTTTTGAAAAATAATCGTATCTATTCAGCGTGATAATTGGGCTTGTTTTGGAGTGACTATGAAGAATTTCGTAGTTTTTCTTGGCGAAGCGCAGCCATAAAATCGCGTCTGTCTGAGCGAGGTACGAGCGAGTTTCGCGATTTTGGCGTAGCGAGCCTTAGAAAAACAAGAAATTGTTCTCCGGAACGGAAAAACAAGACCAATTATCAACCTTATAATTTCAATATGC
>JALWJV010000177.1 GCA_026996955.1 Deltaproteobacteria bacterium | reverse complement strand
GCGCTACCTTGTACGCCTGTGGAACAACCTCAAGGGGAAGGTGCAGTCCACCAAGACGCCTGGTGTTATTTATGAAGATGCAGATGTTGTAACCCGCTTCCTGAGGGATCAGCTTACCACAGACATCTCTGAAATAGTGGTGGATAATGAGGCAGTCTTTAATAACATAAAGGCGTTTCTCAGGATCATTGCACCCCGCCAAGTTGCAACAGTCAAACTCTACAAAAAGGACCAGCCCATATTCACTGCCTACGGCCTTGAGGAGCAGATTGAACAGGTTTATACATCAATGGTGCACCTGCCCTCAGGAGGGCATATTGTTATTGAACCCACAGAGGCAATGATATCCATTGACGTAAACTCCGGGCGCAATGTCAATGAGAAGGACATTGAAGACACTGCCCTCAAGAACAACCTTGAGGCAGCAGAAGAAATTGCAAGGCAGCTCAGGCTCAGGGACCTTGGCGGCATCATTGTTATTGATTTCATTGACATGCGAAGCCGCCAGAACCGTACTCAGGTTGAACGCCGCATGCGGGAGTGCCTTAAAAAGGACCGGGCAAGGACAGAGGTAACAAGGATCTCACGTTTCGGACTCCTTGCCCTGGTTCGCCAGAAGATCAGGGCACCGGTTCAGACAGGCAGTTACATAAAGTGCCCATGCTGTAACGGCAGGGGCCTTGTGAAATCTGTTGAGGCAGTATCCCTCTCCCACATGAGAAAGATCACATCTTTCCTGGCAAAGAAAAAACCCAAGCCTGGGCAGACAGTCAGGATGGAGGTGCCTCCCCCGGTGGCAAGCTACCTCCTGAACAAGAAACGCTACTCGCTCCACACCATAGAGACAGATTTCCAGACCATTCTTGAAATAGAGGCAAATCCTGTGCTTGGGGTTGAAGATTTCAAGCTTTATGCACTGCCCCAGGGAAATGGCAGAACAAATGGCAAGGCCAGGAAGGGCAGAGAAGACAAGGGCAAAAAGAACAGGCAGCAGGGTTAAATGAAAGTCTAAACATTTAGGGCCTTCATGAGGAATAATAATTATGAGCACAGAACAGATAATGCCTGAAGGGGACAGAATCAGAAAGGCAGTCCAGTGGATCTCCGGTATGGTACAGGAACACCCTGAAAGGGACAGGAAATCCATTATTGAGGAGGCAGAGATAAGATTTGACCTTACTCCAAAGGAGTGCCAGTTTTTGCATGACAAATTTATTAACTGACTCTTTCATGACTACTGATGATTGCATTTGATCTAAGGTGCGTAGAGCACCATATCTTTGAAGCATGGTTCAAGGACAGGGAGGCATACGAAGACCAGAGGGAAAAGGGTCTTATCTCCTGCCCGGTTTGCGGCAGCACCGAAGTTGAAAAGATTCTCTCGCCTGTGGCTATAAAAAAATCATCCTCAGCATCAGCATCTTCTGCCAAGCCTGCAGCAGGTGCAGGTGACGGTGCCGAGGTGCAGGAAGGCTTTTTGAAGGCAATGGAGAAGATTTACAAGACCGTGCTAGAAAACTCCGAGGATGTGGGCACCAGGTTTGCCAGTGAGGCACTCAAGATTCATTATGGGGCGGCTGAGGCAAGAAGCATAAGGGGTGTTACCACTGACGAGGAAGAAAAGATGCTCCAGGAGGAGGGAGTCCAGTTCACCAAAATTCCTGTGCCTGCAAAGATGGTCAAGAAGGAAGAGATTAATTGACAGGTTCTGACATGAAAACAGCACTTAAGAATGCGGGGCTTTACCCCATATATGAAAAGGTCATGGACGGCCAGCGGCTTGATCCCCAGGATGGTATCAGGCTGTATGAAACAAACCAGATACCCCTGCTGGGGTTTCTTGCAGACATTGTGCGGGAACGTAAAAACGGTAACAGGGCCTATTACATCTACAATCAGCACATCAACTACTCCAATGTATGCACCAATCTCTGCAAATTCTGCGCATTTGGCAAGGAAAAAGGGCACAGTGATGCCTATGAGATGTCAATAGACCAGGTGTGCCAGAAGATAAAGGAGCGCCTGGATGAGCCAATTACAGAGGTGCACATTGTGGGAGGGCTCCATCCTGACCTGCCCTACAGCTACTATATTGACATGCTGCGGGAAATAAAAAAGGTACGCCCTGACATCCATATACAGGCATTTACCTGTGTTGAAATTGCCCATCTGGCAAAACTGGGAGAGAAGAGCATTGAGGAATGTCTGAAAGAGCTGATGGATGCAGGCCTTGGCTCAATTCCCGGAGGAGGAGCCGAGGTCTTCAGCCCGCGGATTCGGGAAAGGCTTTGTCCTGACAAACTTCCCGGGCGGGACTGGATTGAAGTTGCCAAAACCGCACACCGGCTGGGGCTTAAGTCAAATGCCACCATGCTCTACGGGCATATTGAGACCCTGGAAGAACGCATAGAACACCTTGATGCCCTGCGGCAGGCACAGGATGAGACCGGGGGATTCATGTGTTTCATTCCCCTGGCATTTCACCCCAAAAACACAGAGCTTGAAAGTGTTGCCCCCACAGGAGGTATGGATGACCTTAAAAACATAGCTGTATCCCGCCTTATGCTTGATAACTTTCCTCATATCAAGGCATACTGGGTGATGCTCGGGCCCAAAATTGCACAGATTGCCCTGTCATTCGGTGCAGACGACCTTGATGGAACCGTGCTTGAAGAAAAGATAACCCACATGGCAGGGGGAGAGACATCACAGGGCATGGCCCGCTCAGACATAGAGCACCTCATCCGTCAGGCAGGCCGGGAGCCTGTTGAGCGGGATACGCTCTACAACGTAATTTCCCACAGGGGCTGAAAAATGCTGCAGGATATTGTATCAAAGGTTCGAGACGGGGAACGTATCACCCCTGCAGATGCCCTGAAACTCTACAATGAGGCAGACCTTAACACCCTGGGCCAGCTTGCAAACGAGATGCGTTTTCGGCTGCATCCGGAGCCTGTGATTACCTATGTAATTGACAGGAACATAAATTACACCAACAAGTGCATATCAGGCTGTAAGTTCTGTGCCTACTTCTGTGCCCCTGATGACCCTGCAGGCTACGTGCTCAGCAGGGAGGAGCTGGAGAGAAAAATCAGGGAGACAAAAGCCCTTGGAGGCACCCAGGTGCTCCTTCAGGGCGGTCTTCATCCTGACCTGCCCCTGTCATTTTATGAAGACATGCTTGCCTTCATGAAGGAGATGGATATCCACTGCCACGCTTTCTCCCCTCCTGAGGTGGTGCACTTTGCGTCCATATCAGGCCTTGGCGTTGAGGAAGTGCTGAGACGGCTCATTGATGCAGGGCTTGATTCCATTCCCGGAGGAGGGGCTGAGATACTGGTTGACAGGGTAAGAGAGCAGATCGCCCCGCGAAAGGCAACAACTGACCAGTGGCTTGAGGTTATGGAAAAGGCCCACAACCTCGGGCTTCGCACCACAGCCACAATGATGTTTGGCCATGTTGAGACTGTAGAGGATCGCATTGAGCACATGCAGCGGCTCCGTGAGCTGCAGGATCGAACCGGAGGCTTTACCGCCTTTATCCCCTGGCCATTTCAGCCTGGCAATACTGCAATAGACGTAAGGCCTGCCACCGGGCAGGAATACCTGCGGACCCTTGCAATTTCACGGATCTTTCTTGATAACTTCCAGAACATACAGGCATCCTGGGTAACACAGGGGCCGAAGGTAGCGCAGATCTCGCTTTTCTTCGGCGCCAATGACTTTGGAAGCACCATGATAGAGGAAAATGTCGTGGCTGCAGCCGGAGTGAGCCACCGCCTGTCTGAGGCAGAGATCAGGCGTATTGTTGAAGGAGCAGGCTTTACTCCACGGCAGAGGCTCATGGACTACACCCTTGCCTGAAGCCGGCAACCTCAACTGGGCCTATTTTTTGTTAAAAAATAAGGCACAATGTCATCCTCTATCCATCAGCCGGGCAACCCTCCAAAAACAATTCCATAAATAACAGCCAGTTACCTCCTGGCAGGGAGTCCCGCATTTTATTTTTCAAAAAAATAGGATAAAAAAGGTAAAAACTGTTGACATAATACTTTTTATCAAGTAGGATTTATTATCAATAAATGAGCGGATCAAAGAGACCGCCTCCTGGAGACAACCAGAACCATGAGAATGACTTACCAGAGAGAAATAATCCTTGAAGAACTAAGGCGTGTTAAGAGCCATCCTACAGCAGATGAGCTTTACCTTATGGTGCGCCATCGAATGCCCAGAATAAGCAGGGCAACCGTGTACCGTAACCTGGAACAACTTTCAGAGGCAGGCATGGTTGTCAAGCTCATGGGCACGGGAAATCAGCGCCGATATGACGGCAACACGCAAAAACATACCCACATACACTGTGTAAAATGCGGAAAGGTTGCTGACATCGCAGCACCCGAGGACATGGATTCCAGTTCTCTACCTGACATCCAGAGTAGCTGTGGATACAAGGTACTTGGGAGACAGATCGAATATACAGGGATTTGCCCTGATTGTAACAGCGGTAAGCCTGCAACATAAAAATAGACAGCCAGTGACATTTCCGCAAAACAAATCAAGACAAATAATATTTGAAAAATTATTTCAATTCACATAAACTCGAAAGGAGGAAGCTTAAATGGCTTGCAAATGTAGCAGCAAAAAAAACACTGAAATAAAACTTACTGAAGAGCAGGAAAAGATCCTGCGCGCCCTTGCAGAGGCAAGCGAGCCCATTGCATGCAAGGACATTTCAGCAGCAACTGACATCCCCTCAAAATCTGTAAGCTGCAGGATCAAGAGCCTTAAAAACAAGGGCCTTGTTGAAAGTCCTCAAAGGTGCAGATACCAGGCAACAGAGGCGGGTAAGCAGTTCATCTCCGCGTCGTGCTAAACGCACATTCAACCAGCTTATAAAATTAGAGCCTGGCACATAAC
>JALWJV010000176.1 GCA_026996955.1 Deltaproteobacteria bacterium | reverse complement strand
CCCTCAAGATGACGCTCCGGGGAAAAAAGGGATAAACAGGGCATAAAGGCGATGAAAATAATCAGTAATATACTGACAAAACTTCTGTCACATTACAGCTTCCATAACCTACTGGCATGGCTGCTGATTTACCTGATAATAGGGCCCTTTATCACTGGAGATCATACAAAGCTCATACTGTCCATCTTCATGTCAATGATATTCTTCTTTGCCGTCTATGCCATAAACTACAACAGCGGCATCTTCAAGTACGTTCTCCTGCTGATGGGTTTGACCCTGATACTGTACTGGCTTGCACTGTTTGACATAATTGCCTACTCCAATATTGCAAGCAAGGTGATGACCACCTTTTACATCTGTCTTCTTATCTATGCATTTTCCAGATATGTATTCAAGGCAAAAAAGGTCACATCCCGGCTTATCAGTGCAAGCCTCTGCCTCTATCTTTTCATCGGGACACTGTGGGGGATGATGTACGATATGCTGGAGACAATATTCCCCGGTTCATACAAGGGGACCCTGCTTGCCGAGGCAGCTGACATGGCCATGCGGCAGCAACACTTTCAGTACTTCAGCTTTGTCACGCTTACCACTCTTGGATATGGGGACATACTGCCCATGACAGAAGGTGCAACTGCCCTCTGCAAGGCAGAGGCAATTATCGGGCAGTTTTTTATGGCAGTTCTTGTGGCAAGACTGGTGGGGATACAGGTGGCACAGCAGTTCGCGGATGAGAACAGCACTGGTGAATAACTCGCTTGAAGTCAGAAGATGGCTTCACGTTTTCAACGCATTTTCATCTTCTGAAGCACGTAGATTATCATTTTGCTGGGGGAAAGCTTCATGGAAGATGGCCCTGAACGGATATAAAACTCTTCATTCTTCCCGATCCTCATGAAAACCGGCTCACGTGATGGATAACACTCCAGCATAACCACGGTTTTCCCCTCCACCTCCACCGGGACTATATTAATAAAACTGGAAAATTCAGCCCCAATGTGGTGATTTATAAGGTTCTTCAGGTGCAGTTGACATTTATCCCTGCTCTCGAAGTTGTCCGGCTCAATGCCTGTAATGTCACCGTCGTCATTCACCCCTAAGAGAAGCGTACCACCGTTGGAGTTCAAAAAAGCCACCACAGCCTTGAGCCATGCAAACTCTATCTCCTTGCCCTGCTTTCCGGTTTTAAGATTGGTTCTTACCGTGGACTTAAACTCAACGCCTGCCCCCTCACCCAGCTTTATGTAATAACGCATCCTTTCATCAGATGGAAGGTTTTCCCACTTGCCATGACCCATAAGCCTGGTACTAAGCGCTAAAAAGATCATGAACAACAGGACGTCCACTGTAAGAGCAACCACCACATCAGAAAAATTCACATCAAAAAAGGTTGAACGCAGATTTGCATAAAGGGCATCGGAAGGTGCTGCTATACCCAGCCAGTAAATGCCGTTTTTTGCCCTGATAGACATAAGTGAGGCCATCCACTTCTGGCCATGGAATAACACCTCAACAAACTGATTTACAGGCCTTCCCTGTTTGTTCCAGCGTTCAAATATGTTGAAGATCAAAGATTCTTCACTGGAAGCAGGTTTATCAAGGAAATGTTCAGATGGATTTTTTCCAAATCGGCCCAGATGGTCAGAACTAATATAAAATCCGCTGTCAGGATTTATCAAAAAAAGTTTTCCAACATTACCCCGGTTATTCCAGTTTCCAAGAAGCTTTTGAAGTCTCTCCAGGGGAACATCAACTGCAAACACAAAATATTCACCCGGGGAGTCAGGCTTACTGCAGGCAATCGATGCAGTGACCCCCAACTTGCCCGTACTGAAAAAATTGTACACCGGTGACCAGAAAATCTGCCGCTCAGAGCCCAACCTGTAAAACCAAGGCCTTTTGAGAGGATTATATTCTGAATTTTCCTCCCACTTACGGACACATTTTTCAGGGCTGCTCCACTCCTGAAATACCATGTGGCTGCCATTTTCAGTACTCCAGGATAGCCGGCTTATCCATTTTCCATCTTCAAGCCTAAGGTAGTATTCTCTGCCAGTGTTATCAGCAACCACAATACCGGCAACTATGTCCTGGTTCTCCAACAGTGGCATCAACTGTCTGTTCAAGGCAACTACATCCGAGAAGCTGAAGATGCCGTTTGCGCCCAGATCATGAATAATGAAGAGCTTCGTGGATATGCTATCCAAAATGCTCTTTAATTTATCAACCTCCCCCTGTTTAATCCTTCCTAACTCTTCGGTGGCAAAATGATTTTTTAATTTCCAATACTGATAAAAATTCAAACCGGCAAGCACCAGCACGAAACCTACTATCAAAACAGCCATACTGGCGGCAACCGAGAGCTTTCCTTGTTTCCTGAATCTGAAAAAGGTATTTGGCATTGAAGTCACGGGGAAAATCAAAAAAGCCGGTATGACCCGGCTTTTTTACTCTGAAAACTGATGAGACGTTACTACTACCTGGGCATTTTGACCTTGAGCGCAGGCCATACAGCAAGACCGGCTGAATCGTTTATTACAGCGCCGTTCTTTTTGTTCTGGCCGATATTTCCAAGAGCAGTTCTTACAACCACCTTACCTTCTCCGGAAATACCCTCCCACTTGCCCTCACCGCCGACAATCCTGAAAGTACCCTGGGATGCGCCTATCTGTCCGGATGTCTTCATCTTTGCATAGGCAATCTTGTTGTCGCCCTTGCTGATTATACAATCTGCCTCAAGGGAGGTCTGCTTGGTTTTCAGGTCTATGTACTGCTGCCCGGGGCACATGAACAGGGCGGCATTAAGGTCACCTGCACCGTCATCAATGTACATTATGCCATTGAATGCACCTACTATCTTGAACTTGTCAGGGGCAATCTTGAAAATCTGCCCCTGAGCCTGCCAGGGAGCAAGTATCTTTACTGTCTTTTCTGCTGCAATTGCAGATGAACCGATGATGGTAACCATCAGAAATGCAGCGCAAACCAATACATTTACTGCTTTCATAAATAGATTCTCCTCTTTGGATGGAGTGTTAAATTAGGACCAACAAGAACAAACCGGACAAAATAAGTGCTTATTACCACGCTATTACGCAACCGTCAACCGAAACCAAGACGGCACGATTCAGAAACCTATTAACGTAATATAGTTAAATAACGACCAAACCTTCAATTTATTACGCCTGACCAGACCACTCCTGGATAATCCTGCCGGTAAGCTCTACTGTCTTAACCATGTCATCAAGCAGTATAAACTCGCCTGTGGTATGCACATTCTGCATGCCAATCCCCATAATAAGGGTAGCAAGCCCCTTTGAATTAAGGATATTTGCATCACTTCCACCTCCGGTGGTCTGCAAAGCAAGGTTCCTTCCGGCTTTTTCAGCAGCACGCAGCGCAGTCTGGACAAGGATGTGTTCCTCCGGGAGTGACATCTTCGGATAGTCATTTACTATTTCTGTCTGCACAAACGGGGGCTCAAGATTGCCATTCAAGGCATTGTCACCTGAAGAAAATTTCTTCCTGTACCTGTCTGCAGCCCTTATAAACTCTCCGGTGATTCCATCCTGCACCATTCTTAACTTTTCAGGATCGTGACTCCGCACCTCACCCTGAACTGAAACCTTTTCCGGAACGATATTGGATGCCTTGCCTCCCTGGATTGTGCCGATATTGGCAGTGGTTTCATGATCTATCCGCCCTAACTGCAGTGCTGCAAGGGCAGAGGCAGCCACCTGGATGGCATTTATTCCCTCCTCGGGATTTATGCCTGCATGTGCAGCCCTGCCAACAACATCTATGTTCAGCCGCACAGCCTCAGGCGCCCTGTTTATAAGGCTGTTTATGTCAGTTGAGTCAAGCGCAATACCTGCCTCAGCCCTGACAAGAGATGTATCAAGTGCCTTTGCACCCAGAAGCCCGATCTCTTCACAGACCGTAAACACAAGATCAAGCGGGCAGTGGGCAATCTGCTGCTCCCGAAGGCACCTAACAACCTCAAAGAGTATGGCTATGGCCGCCTTGTCGTCAGATCCCAGTATGGTTGAACCATCGGTCCTGAAGACATTTCCGTCAAAGAGCGGGGCTATCCCCCGGCCAGGCTCAACGGTATCCATGTGGGCATTAAAGAACAGGGGCGGGGCGTCAACGTCACCGTCAATATGGATAATAAGGTTTCCGCACTGGGAGCCCGTGCTCTCTGCAGAGTTATCAAAGGTGGCAGACACCCCCTTTAACGCCTGAAAATTCTTCTTTATCCACTCTGCAACAGCACCCTCTTCCCTGGAAGGGCTGTCGATTCTTACAAGATTTGAAAAGGTATCAGCCAGTCTCTGACGGTTTATCTTCATGTCACCCACCCCTTACTTGCCCTTGCCTGATTTCCTGGAGGCAGATGCCTTCTTCCTTGTGGATTTTTTCCTGGAGGCTTTTCCCTTGTTCTTGAATACTTCAGGCCCCATGGCAAGCTCAAGCACCTGGTCCATCTGCTTTACAGGCACAAATTCTATCTTTTTCCTGATCTTTGCCGGTATATCTTCAAGGTCTTTTGTGTTCTGCTCAGGAATTATGACTGTGCTTATTCCCTCTCTGAGCGCGGCAAGCGCCTTCTCCTTGAGCCCCCCGATTGGAAGCACCCTGCCCCTCAGGGTTATCTCACCGGTCATGGCTATGTCACGCTCAACAGGAAACTCGGTGAAGGCAGAGACCAGGGCGGTTGTGAGGGTTACACCTGCAGAGGGCCCATCCTTTGGAATGGCACCGGAGGGCACATGAACATGGATATCTGTCTCATCAAAGGTGTCCGGATCAATACCAAGCAGTTCTGCCTGGCTCCTGGTATAACTAAGGGCAGCCTGAGCCGACTCCTTCATCACCTCGCCAAGGAGCCCTGTAAGTGTGAGATTTCCCTTTCCCG
>JALWJV010000175.1 GCA_026996955.1 Deltaproteobacteria bacterium | reverse complement strand
ACAACAACCCATTCTCCCTCATCAACCTTGAGGCCTCCTGCATCACAGTGCACAGATGGGCGATCGCTCCTGAATCGTACAGGGATCAGGGTTATCTCTTCAGTTCCCCTGGGCCCTGCCTCTTCAGCAGAAGTTTCCTCAGCTGTCTGCCCGGTTTCAGGCTCCCGGGGCTCAGTATCTTGCTGTACCTCTAATTTATCACTCATGGGTAGAGTAGTTATCATTTTTTAAGGGTAACGTAAACAGACGTATCTCTTCAGCGTGGTAAATGGTCTTGTTTTGGAGTGACTATGAAGAATTTCGTAGTTTTTCTTGGCGAAGCGCAGCCGCAAAAATCGCGTCTGTTTGAGCGAGGGACGAGCGAGTTTCGCGATTTTGGCGGAGCAAGCCTTAGAAAAACAAGAAATTGTTCTCCGGAACGGAAAAACAAGGCCATTTACCAACCTTCATTAACATACAATATGCTGAACAGTTACAAACAGACAGGGGCCATGGATCATTCAACCCAGAAGACAAGAAGGGAATTTGCAAGCATTTCCCGGTTGACATTCCGCGCAGCCAGCCTCTCCATGTCCTCGAGACGGCAGGCATACTCTGAAAGCTCATCCTCTGAAAACCGTGCAGCCACGCTTTTTATGGGAGAAAGCAGGTCCCGGTTAATGAACAGTGAGATATTACCGGCGGTCTTTACAAGGAGCATGTCCCGGATGACAGACTGGATCACAGTTATGGCAGTCATGAAACGGTCCACATCCTTTGACATCATGGAGGAGAGATCAAAAAACAGGCTGAAACGCCTGGCTGGGGGAAGGGCGATGAATTTAAAGAAGAGGTCCCTGAATTCAAGCCCTGATTCAATCATCTCCCTTGCCCGTGCAAGGCTTCCGTCGGATAGCCTTGCTGCTACGACTGCAGTTTCAGGCTCCAGCCCGTCTTCCTGAACCAGTATATCAGCTATGTCTTCATGGAGAAGCCCTGAACAGGAAACCACCTGGCAGCGAGAGATAATTGTTGGAAGCAGGGAGCTTGTCCCCTTGGCAGTAAGGATCAGAAAGGTGTTGTCAGGCGGCTCTTCCAGGGTCTTTAACAGGGCATTTGATGCCTCCCTGTTCATCCGGTGGGCGTGCAGGATAAGGACAGCCCGGTTTTCTGCCTCAAGCGGAGGGTAAGAGATGTTTTTCTGAAGAGCGTGTATCTGGGAAACCTTGATAAATGCCCCGTCCGGCTCTGTGATGTGGATATCCGGATGGGTGTTCCTGGATAGCTTTCCGCAATGGCTGCATGTTCCGCATGGTTTGGGAAGTTCGCCGTCAAGGTGTGGTGCCTGACACAGGAGCAGGCTAGCCATAATCCGGGCAAGCTGTTCCTTTCCTGTGCCCTCCTGGCCGGTAATAAGCCAGGCGTGTGCCAGGTTTCCGTTACGAAATATCCGTCCTATAATCTTAAGTGCGTGCTGCTGAAGGACCTTTTCCGGAAATCCAGTAGCCAATCAAAACTCCCCGCTGAATATTCCTGGCTGCTTGGGCACGTTTTCAATTTCTGCCGCCTCTGCCCCTGGCTCCTGTTCCCAGTTTTCCAGGTTTCTGAGATAAAAAAAACGCTCAAACAGCCTCTGATAAGGGCTCCATGAGGGGCCCTGTTCCTGGATTTCTCCAGCAAGGCCCTGGAGGAAGCTCATCTTTGCATCAATATCATCAATAAGGTGCAGTATAAGTGCCTCCGGGGTCATGGGAAGCACAGAGGCACCGAATTCACGCTGCCCGTGGTGGGAGAGGACCATGTGCTTCAGGGCCATGATGTCAGGATGGTTGTTGTCAAGCCCGGTCTCTGATGCGCACTGGTCAATTATCTCAATGCCAAGGGCAGAATGCCCAAGGAGCCGTCCCCTGTCTGTATAATCAATTGGCGGGGCGTTAAACTGAAATTCCTCTATCTTTCCTATATCATGCACCAGGGCCCCGGCAATAAGCATCTCCCTGTCAAGGTATGGGTAGAGCCCTGCGGTTTTCTCTGCAAGGGAGGCAACTGCAACGGAATGTTCAAGAAGGCCCCCTATGTATGCCTGGTGCATCTTTTTTGCAGCAGGTGCCTGGATAAATGCGGTTCTTGTGCTGCTCCCCTTTCTGAAAAGTGCCTTTAGAAATGGCCCCAGCGGGTCCCTTTTTACCTTTTTGATAAATCCGTCAAGCTGTTTCTGGCACTGCTCAAGGTCTATGGGGGCAACGGGAATAAAGTCCCGGGGGGTAACAGAGCCGGGATCAACAGGGACTGCACTGGTTATGTTTAACTGCACCTCATTCCGGAATGTTTTTGCATCAGCAGTAAGTTTTGCAAACTCACCTGCCTTGAGTTTCCTGTCTGTGTCAACTGCGTTGTTCCAGACCCGTGCCTCCATCTGGCCTGTCCTGTCCATGACCGTAAGTGCAAGGTACGGCGCGCCGTTTTTTGTCTCAAGGAGGTTTTTTGAGGCAATGCAGAAGATGCCCTCAACAGGCATGTCCGCCTTTATATCCTTTATGAATATGCCTTTTTCACTCATGGGCTTTAGGCCACCTGGGGCCGGAATCTGTGGGCAATTGGGTAGCGGCGTCCCGGACCAAATGCCTTTGAGGTTATCTTTGGGCCAGGGGGGGCCTGCTGCCGCTTGTACTCGTTGCGGTCCACCATGCCGGTAATTTTAATGACTGTGTCCATGTCAAAACCACGTGATGCAATCTCACCTGGCGGAAGTGCCTTTTCAAGGTAAAGCTCAAGTATGGCGTCAAGGATATCATAGGGAGGGAGATCATCCTGGTCGGTCTGCCCGGGCCTGAGCTCTGCTGAAGGGGGTTTTTCAAGCACACGCCGGGGTATTATTTCCCCTCTGGTGTTGAGCCATTCTGAAACCCTGTACACCAGGGTTTTGGGAAGGTCGGAAATAAGTGCGTATCCGCCGCTCATGTCGCCGTAAAGCGTGCAGTACCCTACGGCAAGTTCGCTCTTGTTTCCTGTGGTAAGCACCATGTGCCCCAACTTGTTTGATATTGCCATGAGGATATTGCCCCTGATCCGGGCCTGGATATTCTCCTCTGTGACATCTGCAGGGAGCCCTGAAAAGACTGGCTCAAGCGTGGTGAGATACTGCTTGAAAAGTTTCCCGATGGGCACTGTAACGTGTTGTATTTCAAGGTTTTGTGCAAGGGCTTCGGCGTCTTCAATGCTCTCCCTGGAAGTATAGGGAGAGGGCATTATTACACCCAGGACATTCTCTTTTCCAAGGGCCCTGCAGGCAATGGCAGCGGTAAGCGATGAGTCTATCCCTCCGCTTAACCCAAGGGTTACCCTGTTTATGCCGCATCTTGAAGTGTAGTCCCGCAATCCCAACTCAAGCGCCTTTACCACCTCTTCCTCATCACATTCAGGCCACGGATTCATGGGGCCTGACAGGGTGCATACACCATTTTTTCTCTGTACGTCCAGGCAGACAAGTTCTTCGCTGAATGCCGATGCCCTGGCAGCAACCTTGCCTGGAGGGTTCACAGCAAGGCTTGCACCGTCAAAGATAAGGCTGTCCTGCCCGCCAGTGGCATTACAGTAGATAAAGGGAAGCTTATGTTTTGAGCTGTGGGATTCAAGAAGGCACTGCCTGGTTTTTGCCTTTCCCATGGTGTAGGGGGATGCAGAGATGTTTATGACAAGCTCTGCCCCCTGGTCGGCAAGTTCCTGTACCGGGTTTTCAGCGTAAGCAGGAAGCGTGCTGCACTCCCCGGCATTGTGCCAGATATCTTCACAAATGGTTATGCCAATACGGATGCCTTTAAAATTTATACACCTGGAATCTTTGGCAGGGATGAAGTAGCGGGTTTCGTCAAAGACATCATAAACAGGCAGGAGGCGTTTATGAATGCGTGCTGTCTCCTGCCCGTTTTCAAAGAGCACTGCGGAGTTGTGCAGCGAGGCTCCGCAGCAGGACTCCGCAGGTGTTATGGTGCCGCACAGGACTGCAATGCCCTGTACGTCTGAGATCAGCTTTTTTTCGGTTTTTATGCATTCTGATACGAAATCCTGCCGTTCAAGCAGGTCCCGCGGCGGATAGCCGCAGATTGCCATTTCCGGAAAGATAACAAGCCCGCACCCAAGCTCTCTTGCCTCAGAGACCCTTTCTCTGATAATGCGCGCATTACTCCTGAAGTCTCCGATAGTGGGGTTTATCTGGGCTATGGCAATCTTCATCTGCCTACCGCCAGGCGTGGCCTACATGCCCTTCTGGCATTCGGCAACAGCCTTCTGGATTTCGTCATCAAGCTCCTTTGGAAGCCCGTCTATCTTTACGTTAAGGAAGCCCCTTACAATGGTTGACGTTGCCTCTTCTTCATCAAGGCCGCGTGCCATGAGATACTCAATCTCATCCTTTGCAATCCGGCCAACAGCCGCCTCGTGAGACATGTCAACGTCTGCAACATGGGCCTCAAGTTCAGGAATGGCGTGTATTACGCCTGTTTCCGTAAGCATGAGCCCCTGGCATTCAAGGTGTGCCTTGATGTTCTTTGCCTTGCCAACAAGGTGGCCCCTTGCCACCACTCTGCCTCCATAGGAGATGGTGCGGGAAATTATCTCTGCCTTGGAGCCCTCACCTTCAAGTATAACCCTTGAGCCGGTATCAATATCCGAGCCTTCAGGTGCCACTATTACTGAGTTGAACCTGGCGGTTGAGTTTTTGCCTGCAAGTGTGGCGGTTGGAAACGCCTGTACAGATTTTACACCCTTGAGGCTCACGTAGTTTGATACAAATACGCCTTCATCTTCAACCCTTATACCGGTTCTGGGGCGTACATAGACGTTTTCTCCCCAGTTGTGAACCATTGTGAATATCAGGGTAGCCCCCTTCTTTATGTAAAATTCGGAGACTCCGATGTGCAGGCCCGATGTAAGGTTGGGGTGCGTTGCGCATCCGGTAAT
>JALWJV010000174.1 GCA_026996955.1 Deltaproteobacteria bacterium | reverse complement strand
CTTGTACCTCGACCAGACAGACGCGATTTTTGTGGCTGCGCTTCGCCAAGAAAAACTACGAAATTCTTCAGAGTAACTCCAAAACAAGACCATTTATCACGCTGAATAGATACATTTAAAAAAAAGCAATAAATGTACCGTAAGCTCATAATAAATAACATCTTTATTTTATTGGATTTTTTTTGGGGGTGGGCTGTAGAGGTAATGGTGGGATGTGGGTAAAAAAATACCGTTATTGTTGTCGGCTTATCTTAATTGTTTGATTTTATGTTTAATTGTTTGGGAAGATTTTTTCTTTAGTGACGAAATATTTTTCTGTTGATGTGTGGTGTTGTCCGAGTATCCCTAAAGGGAAGCATCTTGTGCAGCAGGGGGATTGCAAGTGTGGCTACAATCGTTTTGCCTTTTCAGGGTTGCTTAAAGCCGGTCTGGATAATATCTTTTTTTAACTTTCATGATATGTATTTTGTCATCCCATGATATGAAAACCTGAAGCCGGAAATTGAAAGCAAAGAGGCGTCTTTTGATCTGAGCCTTGAGCTTTCAGTTTTGAGCTATATTTGGAAAGCCGGAGCAGTTTTGGGTGGCAACAATTCCTGCCGGTACAAGCGCACGTGTGGTGTTATGAGAAATAGACATGAACAATAAAACCAATGCCGAGCTGCAGTTAGCCCATGATTTTGTGCAGTTTACCGGCTGTAACATATTCCTCACCGGCAAGGCAGGCACCGGCAAAACCACCTTTCTGAAAAACCTGCAGAAAGAGGGCATCAAGCGGATGATTGTCACTGCACCCACCGGGGTAGCGGCAATTAACGCAGGCGGAGTGACACTGCACTCCTTTTTCCAGCTCCCCTTTGGGCCGTACCTGCCCGGAAGCGAGGGTTTTGAGCAGTTCAGGCAGCGCCGTTTCAGGTTCAGCAAGGCCAAGAAGAAGATTATCCGCAGTCTCGATCTTCTGGTGATTGATGAGGTCAGCATGGTACGGCCTGACCTGCTTGATGCAGTTGATGCGGTCCTTCGCGGCCTTCGCGGGAATGACATGCCCTTTGGAGGAGTCCAGTTGCTTATGATTGGCGATCTGCACCAGCTTCCCCCTGTTGCAAAGTCTTCCGAATGGCAATTGCTCTCCAGGGAATATGATTCGGTGTTCTTTTTCAGCAGCAAGGCGCTTGCCCGCACCGAGCTTGTAACCATTGAGCTTAAGCATATCTTCCGTCAGTCTGACCAGAAGTTCATCAGAATCCTCAACCAGGTTCGTGAAAACAGGCTTGATGAGGAGCTGGCAGCCCTGCTGAACAGCAGGTATCTTCCTGATTTCCAGCCTGATGAAAAAGACGGTTACATCACTTTGACCACCCATAACCGCTATGCCGAGGCAATAAACCTGAAGCGGCTTGAGAGGCTTCCTGGAAAGCTTTACAGGTTCAATGCCACTGTCTCAGGTGATTTTCCTGATCAGCTTCATCCCACTCCTGCGGTACTGGAACTCAAGAAAGGCGCCCAGGTGATGTTTCTGCGCAATGATCCTGTGGATAACCTCTACTATAACGGCAGGATAGGTACGGTGAGTTCTGTGTCTTCTGATGAAATCCGGGTGCGATGTCCAGGTGATAGGCACGATATTGCTGTAAAGCCCGTCAAGTGGGAGAATATCCGTTACCGGATTAATGATGAAGAAGGCGAGATTGAAAGAGAGGTTGTTGGCCAGTTTGAGCAGTTTCCCCTGAAACTTGCCTGGGCAATAACCATTCACAAGAGCCAGGGTCTTACCTTTGAACGGGCTGTGATTGATGCAGGCAAGGCATTTGCCGCAGGTCAGCTCTACGTGGCGCTTAGCCGCTGCAAGACCCTGGAGGGCATGGTGCTGGCAACTCCCATTGATCCGCGAGGCATTGCAGTGGATTCCGCAGTGCAGGAGTTTGACCGCCATGTGCGGAATAATCCGCCTTCGGAAGATATGTTGCAGGAGGCAAAGATACGCTTTCAGCAGGACTTGCTGCTACGCTGCTTTGATCTTCAGCTCCTGCGCAAGCGGTTCGGTTACCTGGTTTACCTGCTCTCCTCAAATGCCAGGCTGCTCCGGGTAGCAGGAGGAGTTGATTTTCGGGAGCTTGAACAGCAGGCCATCAAGGATATCTTTGTTGTAAGCGAAAAGTTCCGCAATCAGCTTCGCAAGAATTTTTCACCACATACTCTGCCTGAAGAAGACGATTATGTGCGGGAACGGGTTAAAAAGGCATGTGCCTGGTTTCAGGACAAGATGGAGAGCCTGCTTGAAACACCCCTAAAGTCCCTGGTGTTTGAGACTGACAATGCGGAGCTTCGTAAAAAGATCAGCCGAAGCCTTGAAAACACCCGGCGTGAGCTTGCAATCCGCCTTGCAGGAATAAAAACCTGCGAGGATGGATTTTCTCCCATCCGCTACCTGAGAGCGGTTGCTCAGGCTGATAATGCCTTTGAGCCAGATAAGCCTGTCAAAAAGGTCCTTGCCGCCTGGAAGGAATCGGACGTTCAACATCTGGAACTCTTCCAGGCTCTAAAGGAGTGGCGTTCCCGTAAGGCTTCAGAGCTTGGAGTTGCCCATTACCAGATACTTCACCAGCGAATACTGATTGAGATTGCAATGCGGCTGCCGGAAAACCCAAAAGAACTTGGCCGCATACATGGTATCGGCCCCAAGACCCTGGAGCGGTTCGGTACGGAACTGTTGGATATTGTGGCCGATTACCGCAAACGCCACGGTATCACTGGCCCTGTTTCGCCTGAATTGCCCGGCCATGAGGAAGGTAAACCTGCCCCTGAAATCCGTTCAACCCGTGAGATAACCCTTGAGCTTTTCAATGAAGGCAAAGGCATAAGTGAAATTGCCGCGGAACGGGGACTGGTTGTCTCCACCATTGAGAAACATCTGGCTGAGTGCATAGCCCGTGGTGAAATCTCCATTAACAGGCTGATGGATGAAGAGCGGGTGAAACGCATCAGCCAGGAGCTTTCCCGGGAGACAGACGGCAGCCTGAGCCAGGTTAAAAAGGCTTTGGGTGATGACTATTCCTATGGTGAAATCAAGATGGTTATTGCCCATCTTAAAAGGGCTCAAAGTTGAAGGCTCAAGGATTAAAAAGAAAAAGCTGAACCGCAAGGGACGCGAAGGGCGCAAAGGAAATTTTGCTGCTTCTTTTGGACATGCACCAGGAGTGTTTTTATGAAATCGAATTTTATCGCAATATACCGATTCCTTGTCGTGTTTTTCTGTGCTTCCGCACTGGGCGCCTTTCCCTGCCAGGCACAGGAAAACAGCGTTAACAGGGAAGTCTCAGGCAGTCTCATAATATTTCATGCAGGCTCACTCTCCATACCATTCAGGGAGATGGGCAAGGCGTTTTCAGCACGCTACCCCAACATAAAAATTTACCGTGAGGCAGCAGGTTCAAGGACATGCGCCAGGAAGATTGTGGACCTTGAAAAGTCCTGCGATGTCATGGCATCAGCGGATTATTCTGTGATAGACAACCTGCTTGTTCCCGGTTATGCAGACTGGAATATATCGTTTGCCACCAATGAGATGGCAATAATGTATCGTCCGGATTCCAGGTTTTCCAATGAGATAAATGGTGAAAACTGGTACAGGATTCTCCTTCGGGGCAGGGTGTCCTACGGACATTCAGACCCTGATACAGACCCGTGCGGTTACAGGACCCTGCTGGTATGGCAGCTTGCAGAGCGCTATTATAAAAGGCCTGGGCTTTATAAGGAATTACAGGCACATTGCCCAGGCCGGAATATCAGGCCCAAGGAGACAGACCTCATAGCACTGCTTGAAAGCGGGGAACTTGACTATCTGTTTATATACCGCTCTGTATGTGAGCAGCATGGCATGCCATTTGTGAAACTTCCCGATGAGATTAATCTTAAATCCGCAGAGTTTGCTGAATTCTACAAAAAGGCCAGGGTGGAGATAAGCGGCAGAAAACCAGGAGAACATATTGTCAGGTACGGCAAGCCAATGGTTTACGGTATTACAGTTTGCAAGAATGCGCCAAACCGCCATGCAGCCGAGTTGTTCGTTGCATTTGTCATTGGCCCTGAAGGGCAGGAGATAATGCGCAGAAACGGCCAGCCCCCCTTGTCTCCCCCGGTTGCAAGTGGCAAGGTTGACCGATTGCCCCCTGTGATTCGGGAGCTGGTGCAGGTAAGGCAGAACCTGCAGAATTGATTATGGTCATGGGATAAGGCTGTTGCTGTCAAAGCCGGTTGCAGGAGGGCATATTGAAGGGTTTTAACCAGGTATTTTCCCTTGTTTCAGTGGTGTTTGTACTGCTGCTGGTAATTCCTGTTGTAAACCTGGTGGTCACTGCCGATCCGGCAGTACTTCGGGATACGGTGACCGATGCCCAGGTGCTTTCCTCCATAGCCCTTACCCTCAGGGCTGCCCTCTGGGCAACGGCAGTTTGTGTGGTTTTGGGGATTCCCCTGGCCTATATCCTGGCACGGCGTGATTTCCCCGGAAAAAGCATTGTCCAGGGCATCATCGACCTTCCTGTAATGATACCTCATACGGCAATGGGTATTGCCCTTCTCATGGTATATGGCAGGAAGTTTATGCTTGGAAATTTTTTCGGCAAACTGGGGCTTTTTTTTGTGGGCACCGAGGCGGGTATCAGCCTTGCCATGGCATACGTTTCCCTGCCCCTGCTGGTTAATTCTGCAAGGGATGCCTTTTTTGCCGTTGATCCAAAGCTTGAAAGCGTTGCCCGTACCCTTGGTGCATCGGCATGGCAGACATTTTTCAGGATCACGCTCCCCCTCTCATGGCGCACAATCCTTTCCGGTGCAATAATGATGTGGGCAAGGGGCATTTCCGAGTTCGGCGCCGTGGTCATCCTGACCTACCACCCAATGATTACCCCAATACTTATATGGGACAGGTTCCAGTCTTACGG
>JALWJV010000173.1 GCA_026996955.1 Deltaproteobacteria bacterium | reverse complement strand
GATGCCTGCAGGGCTGTCAGGGAGGTTCGCTGTACTTTCAGGGCCAAGCTTTGCCCGTGAGGTGGCAGACTCTCTTCCAACAGCAGTGACAATGGCCTGTGCTGATCAGTCCCTCTGTATCAAACTGCAGGAGCTCTTTTCCACTGACAGTTTCAGAGTTTATTGCAACCCAGATACTGTTGGCGTGCAGATTGGTGGCGCCGTAAAGAATGTTCTTGCCATTGCATCCGGAATCTCTGACGGAATGAAATTCGGCACCAACACCAGGGCAGCTCTTATCACCCGCGGCTTGGCAGAGATTACCCGCATGGGGCTTAAGGCCGGGGCAAATCCACTTACCTTTGCCGGACTTGCCGGTCTTGGAGACCTTGTCCTGACCTGCACCGGTGATCTTAGCCGTAACCGCCAGGTGGGACTAAGGCTTGGAAAAGGTGATTCAATGGATGATATCCTGGCGTCCATGAGCATGGTTGCCGAGGGAGTCAAGACTTCCAAGTCTGTATATCAGTTAGCCAAAAAATATAATGTTGAAATGCCCATAACCGAACAGGTTTATCGTGTCATTTACAAGGGAATGGAGCCTGGAGAGGCGGTTCGCGAACTTATGATGCGGCCTCCAAAGCACGAATTGCATGGGGTGTCTTTCGGCTGAGAATGCAGGAGGAAAAGGCAGACAGGAGGTTTTACCGTGCCTTTATGGGGCGTGAGGGCCTTGTCCGTTTCAGGGTCAGGCACCTGGAAACCGACCTGCACATTCAAGCGGTTCGTGATCTTTCAAGAAAGTGCTCGGCACGAATAATTGATGCCAGGACAGGTATTGAAACATACGCCAGTAAACATCCCGGTTTTCTCGAAACCTACACTCCTCTACCTGCTGATGAATTTGCCCCCCGTGTTGTAAGGGAGATGCTTGATGCTGCACGAATAGCCAATACTGGCCCCATGGCAGCAGTGGCTGGGGCTATTGCACAGTATGTTGGCGAAATGTGTATCAGTGAGACCGGTGGTGGAGACGTAATTGTTGAAAACGGTGGAGACATATTTCTTAAAGTTTCATCTCCTGTAACAATCTCCATTTATGCCGCAGATTCTCCCTTGAGTGGCAAGGTGGGGATTGAGCTGAAAGAAGATTATACTCCAGCAGGAGTATGTACTTCGTCAGGTGTCATAGGCCATTCCAGAAGTTTTGGTTCAGCCCATGCTGTGACTGTTATTTCAAAGAACACTGCACTTTCTGATGCCGTTGCAACTGCAATGGGTAATTTGTTAAAGACCCATTCTGATATTGAGCCGGTGCTTGAAAAAATGCGGAACATACCTGGTGTTGACGGTGGTCTTATTATCTTTGATGACAGGCTTGGTGCATGGGGGAATGTGAATCTGGTACCTGTCTAATGGGGTAAAGCTATGGAAGTTATAATACTTGGGTCTGGAACATGTGTGCCTTCAGTCAGAAGGGCAGGGCCTGCCGCATGCGTGCGCTCAGATGACTATACAATACTGGTTGATTCATCAGCAGGGACACTGAGGCAGCTTGCAAGGGCAGGAGTTGATTATGCCGACGTTGACATGATACTTTACACCCACCTTCATCCGGATCATGTAGGTGAGTTCGTTCCATTCATATTTGCAACCAGGTACGCACCTGGATATTCCCGCACCAAACCAGTTGTCATCCTGGCAGCAGAGGGTTTTTTAAATTTTTATAACGGAATAAAAAAGGTATTTGGTGAGTGGGTAGAGCCACTTCCTGGGAGGCTTGAAATAAACGAAATACCTGTTTCCATGAATGCTGCCATGCAGTTTCCGCCACTTACCATTAAAACAGCTCCAATGAAACATACGCCCCAGAGCCTTGCCTTCAGGATTGAAGACAGCTCTGGGAAATCTGTTGTTTTTTCAGGGGATACAGAATACTGCCAGGAGCTTTCAGAACTTGCCAATGGGGCAGATATGCTGATTTCAGAGTGTGCTGCACCTGAACATGCCCCAATACCTGGCCACCTCACCCCTTCAGGGGCGGGTAAAATTGCTGCATCTGCCAGGGTAGGGAAACTTGTTCTTACTCATTTTTATCCTGAGTGTGATAAAAGTGATCTGATAACACCGTGCAGGAGGGAGTTTTCGGGGCCTGTTATCCTGGCTGAAGACCTTATGCACCTGTCCCCATGAGCTGATGTCAGGATCTTTTTGTATTACCTGAATTGAGCGTTTCAAAAGTTTGAAGAAATGATTTTATACGATATTAAAAGAAGTTACATGTATCATACTCTTCAATTTTTGAAACCCTTCGGGATTGCCGGATTCACTGCATCTCCTTTGTCAGAGGAATTCCCATATAGCCGACTATTATGGGAAATTCCTTTTTCGCGGATCTGCAGCTAATCCGACAATCGCTCAATCCAGGTATTACATATTGTATGGAAAATTTCTTGGTAAAATATTTGACCATCACGTACCTCTCTCATATACTCTATGGGAAATTAAGTAATGTCCGGGTTGTCATTGATTCAATATCTGAAGCCTGATGACAATTTCGGCAATTTGAGTATGGTCCTTGCAACGTCCAAGGGCTGTACCTGAAACATCCGGTCATGTTAACCCGGGGTAAGCCCGGAAATAGTTATAACTCGTTTCGTGCAGCCGGGATTTATGCGCTGCATGAGACAAATTCTGGACAGGAAGTGCCCGGTCCAGGTGTTTTAATGTGTGTTCAGGAGGTAGTTAAATGTCCAACGGTACTGTTAAATGGTTTAACGACAAGAAGGGTTATGGTTTTATCTCTCAGGATGATGGGCCGGATGTTTTCGTACACTACAGTGCAATTAAGGCAGATGGTTTCAAGACATTAAATGAGGGGCAGGATGTAACATTTGAGGTAGTTGAAGGTCCAAAAGGGCCACAGGCATCAAATGTTGAGGTAAGTTCATAGAGAACTAATCAAGAATATTTTATCTGTAGAAGGGGTGAATATTTTTTTATTCACCTGATATGGATTGTATGCTGTGAGAGGCTGGCTGGGTTGCCAGCCTTTTTAGTTTTGGTCAGGATGCTTCGGTTTGAATCCCTTTAAATCATTATTAGTAATTCGTAAATATACACGGCAAGCCATATTGTTATGGCAAAAAAAGTCCCGTACAGTAGAAATTTGATTGCTGCCCTGCGTTGGCTCATCCGTTCAATATAATTTTGATACATTGCCTCTACGTGCCTGTACTTTTCGATTATACTCTGGATTTCTTCCCTGATATCTCCAAATCTGTCAATATTGATAGTGCTTGTGGATAGGCTGCTGTTTTGGACCATTGCAATAATCTCTCTGCAGCCCTGTCTTATCTGGCTCGTCGAGTTTTTATCAGGTATTTTCCCAAGGATATTGTGGCAGTTACTTTTATATTTCTGCAATTGGCCCAGTGTTTTTTTACAACGCTGTTTTATCTCCCGTTCAACCCTTTTCTGCAGATCAGCCAGAAAGCGTGATGAGTTAACGAGTTTTTTAAAGCCCATGCCCTGACGGCTTCCAAACCAGTCTCTGAGTTTTATGGCAGCGTCCTTTATGGCTGATGAATCAAAAGTTGTCATAGAGAGCTGTATAAGTTTTTCTAGATGCTCTGCCTGTTGGTCAGCAGAAATTTCATAACGCTTCCAGATATCGGTAAATGAATCCTCTATTTCTCGGCAGTAGCGTAACAGCAAAGGCTCACATAGGGCTGATGTGGCAAGCTCCGGGATGTTGGGAGCAATGTTGTTGAACTGGGTTAATGTTGGATTTTTTTTGCCTTGTATTGCGCTGATTATCATGAGCCAATAAGCGGAGAGGGGAGAATAGTCTGACTTAATTGCCCTTTTAATCGCTGCTTCTGCCCGCATTTTATCTTTTTTCATCAGATATAGCCTTGCCTGCAATACAGCTGCGTAACTTTTCAGAAGCCCGGTTCCTGCTTCCCGTTCAGCATCCCACCAGTTACTCAACGCCTTTTCCTCGTCTCCAGTGGCAAGGTAGTAAAAGCCCTTTAATATTGATAGAGATGCCCGATCCTGTGAGTTTTGGGTGTCGTTGATATTTATCCTGATGCTTTCAATGTCCCTTTTTGATACAGCCTCTAAAATTGCCCTGTGTTCACAAATCTCAATGGCTTTAAGGGGTGATGATGAGAACTCCTTGAACTCCAATGCAGTTGAACGGCTTATGCGGCATGCAAAGTCCCAGGTGAAGATTTGCCTCATGTTCTGCTTAAGCAGATCAAGGGAGGTAATGATATTAAAATCAGTGCCGCCGGTTTTTTTAAGGTATTCAAGCCACAGAGACGGATTGATACGGCTGAGTGCTGAAACAGATACGCGGGATTGCTGGGCTGCCCACATGTTGTGGCAAGTTAAAGTGTTATGATGATGGCTGCCACAGAAAAAACATTCCTGTTCATAAGGCCCTGTAGTCAAGAGTGAGTTAATGGGGGAGATTCTTTCATGAACAGAATAATCTCCTTCCAGTGGCAGGATGGTCCAGTCATAAAGCCAGGGGTAGGCTCCTGGATAGTCCGCATGGGCCGGTATGAGCAGATGTCCTGCCGGAGCAAGGCGCCACATTTCACCTGGTACATCCATATCTTCACTGCATATGACACTGAAGGGGAATGTTTCCGGAAGGTTAAGGGAAAGACCTTTGGAGCTCAGGGTTTTAACGAGAATATTGCAATGATCTATTGCTTCCCGGAGCGTATCAAAGTGGAAAGATGCGGCACGTTCTGAAAAATTGATGGATGCGTCTTTCCATGCTCTGGAAATGATAGAAAAACAGTGTTCCTGTGAAGGTACAGGCATTACAAATGCGAGACCAGGAATATATCGGAGTTCCAGGGTTATCATGAAAAGACAGAGAACAGACTGATGATCAGGCTTTTTGCCAGGTTACAGAGGTTTTCGGAAAGGTTGAGATATTCATCCTGTAGGGC
>JALWJV010000172.1 GCA_026996955.1 Deltaproteobacteria bacterium | reverse complement strand
TCCGGTGATGATGTGAAGCTCTGAGCCCTCTTCGGCAACAACAATGTTGTGCACCCTCTGGGCAATGTCATCACTCCTGATGTACAGGCATGCCTGTACCGGATACACCACCTTTTCGCCAGGAAGCGCCCTTATAAAATACCCGTTATCAAGGTGTTCCGCAGTCTCTCTGGTAAACTCGTCCTTGTCCGGGTCAACCAGTTTCCAGCGGTACTCCTCAAGGCCATCGTATTTCTTCATGGCCTCGGTTATTGGAAGGAGCTCCACACCCTTGATGGAACAGTCACACTTTGACACGCCGCAGTTTGTCTGAAGAAATGTGCCTATCCTGTTGGCGCTTTCCAGGTCAACTCCGCTCTGCTTGAGCCTGAGTTTATCTTCCTCGTCAAGCTGGTTAACATCCACTGCCTCAGCCTCAGATGCCGGCTTGAATTGCTGCAGCAGTTCCTTGTCGCTTAAATTGGCACTGTTAGTATCTATAGACGGCATTTTGCACACTCCTGATATCCATATTTCTGTATTCCTTCAAAGATCTCCAGGGGATTGCCTGAACAGTATATCTGGCCATTGAGCATCACGTGCCCCTTGTCCGCGGTGACATAGTTCAGGATAAAGCCTGTATGGGTAATGATAAGGCCGGATTTTTTTCTGCCCCGGTGAATGTCCTTTTGCAGAAGTTTTCTGATCATATCACCAATGACATTGAGGTTTTCTATGTCAACACCTGATTCAGGCTCGTCAAGCAGGGTAAGATCAGGATCCTGGGCAAGCAGCTGCAGGAGCTCTGATTTCTTGATCTCACCGCCGGAGAAACCGTAGTTGACCTCACGGTCAAGGAATTTTTCGAATCCGTAAAATGCTGCAAGCTGTCCGCCTGTTTCCTGGTTTCCGGAGGCAACTGCCAACATGTTGCGCAGCTTGACGCCCCTCAGTGTAGGCGGGCGCTGAAAGGCCATGCCAATTCCAAGTTTTGCCCTTTCATGTACCGGCATGTTGGTAATGTCTTCACCCTTGAAGGTAATCTTGCCGTGTTTGACCCTGTATCCATCAAAACCCATCAGGGTCATGAGCAGTGTTGTTTTACCAGAGCCGTTTTTTCCAAACAGGCAGTGGGTTTCCCCCTGACCTATTTCCATATTGATGCCCCTCAGCACTTCCTTGCCGTGGACATCAACCCACAGATCTTCAATTTTTAACATGACAGGTAATATCTCCTAAATATCTGAAAAAGGTTCCGAACTGTTTCTCGACACATATCTGTTTAGAGGGAACGAATTAGTTCCTAAATAAAAATCCCGGCGCTGATGTCTCTGGCAAGACATGGCCGGGTAAATGTCCCTTTAGCTGTGCCTTCAGACTGAAGGCATGAGCTTATGCTCAGCTGAAACCTCCTGATGATCCGCAGCCACCGGAGGGGGAACCCAGCCCGCCGCCTCCGGAGAGGCCGAAGCTTGAAAATCCCGAGCCGCATGAAAAGCTGGACATCATCTTCTGGACATCCCTGGAGCCGCATTTGGGACACTTGACGTCACTGAATGAACGGCTTGAAAGAACAAATCGTTCAAAGGGTGTTCTGCATTTCTTGCATGAAAATTCATATATAGGCATAAAAATCACCTCTTTTGCTGTTTTTTAGTGAATTTTGCCAGCAAACTGATATTGTGGGCCTGGTTTTGGCAAGGAACCGGACGTTCAATAGGGGTTGCCGGTTTGTTACTGTTACAATAAGTTAATCTTATGTGCTGTTCTGTCAAGGTCAAACACGGAATTATAAGTTAAATAAGGCATAATTAATCTCATTTGTGGATCTTGATGATTCTACGGAGTTGGCAACATTATGAAATACAAAGATGAACTGGTTGAGGTGCTTTCACCCGGTGCCATTCAGGACAGGATAAAGGAACTTGGTCAGGAGATAACCCGGGATTATCAGGGAAAACCGCTGGTTGTTGTAGGGATACTAAATGGAGCCTTCATATTTATGGCTGATCTTGTAAGGGCAATCGACCTGCAGGTGCAGACAGATTTTGTGCGCCTTGCAAGTTACAGGGGAACCGATTCCACCGGGCAGGTGACAATTACCAAGGATGTTGAGCTGATTCTGAAGGACAAGGATGTGCTGGTGGTTGAAGACATTGTGGATACCGGCTACACGCTTCAGTATCTGAAGGAGGTGCTGAAGCTTCACAACGCTGCATCTGTGAAAATCTGCTGCCTCATAGACAAGAAGGAGCGCAGGCAGGTGCCAATAGATGTGGATTACGTTGGATTTGATATTGCCCGCGGATTCCTTGTGGGCTATGGCCTTGATTATGAAGAGGATTACCGTAACCTTCCAGGTGTTTACCACCTGAATCCGGTGTATGAGCCTGAGGCGTTTCACCCCTCTGAGCGATAGAGTTACTGCAGCATTATGCATGTTTTAATCCTGGGAGGGGCAAAAAGCGGCAAGAGTTCCAATGCCCTCAGGCTGGGAGAAGATATAATCAGGGAGGCCTCCCAGGGGCAGACAAAAGGCGCCGGACTGTTTGTGGCAACTGCTCAGGCGCATGATGCCGAGATGGAGGAGCGGATAAGGCTGCACCGGCTTGAGCGGGGTGATATGTGGCATACAGAAGAAGAGCCCCTGGCTGTACCGGCACTGATAAGGCGAAAGGGGCCGGAGTTCCGGGTGGTGCTTGTTGACTGCCTCACCCTGTGGCTTTCAAACCTGATGCATAGTTGTCCGGATGATATCCCCGGGCACATGGAAGAACTGTGCACAGTGCTTTCTGAATTGAGCGTGCCAGTAATAATGGTCTCAAACGAGGTGGGTTTGGGCATTGTTCCGGCATCACCTGAGGCAAGGAGGTTTCGTGACCTTGCAGGCCGCCTTCATCAGGATGTCGCAGCAGTGTGCAAGCATGTGCTCTTTGTTGTGGCAGGAATCCCCATGTTGGTAAAAGGAGGAATGAGCTTTGCCTGAAAAGCAGCTTTCAGAGCTTCTGGACAGAATTTCACCAGTTGATACATCTTCAAAGGATACTATTCAGGCCCATCTTGACAATCTTACCAAACCCAGAGGTAGTCTTGGCCGCCTGGAGGAGTTTGCAGCGCGGTTCTGCATGATTACCGGGAGCTTGAGGCCATCACTACCTGATAAGGCTGTGCTTGTCTTTGCCGGTGATCACGGAGTTACAGAGGAGGGTATCAGCGCCTTTCCCAGGGAGGTTACCTTTCAGATGGTACATAACTTCCTTGTGGGTGGGGCTGGAATCAATGTGCTTGCAAGGCATGTAGGGGCAGAGGTCAAGGTGCTGGACATCGGGGTTGACCACGATTTTGAGCCTGTGGACGGGCTTGTTGATATAAAGGTTGGTCACGGCACAAACAACTTTACAAAGGGGCCTGCCATGACCAGGGAGCAGGCGGTTTCTGCCATCCTTGCCGGGGCTGCCCAGGCAAAGGCAGCCATTGATGATGGCGCAGGCATGCTTGCAACCGGTGAGATGGGAATTGGAAATACAACGCCTGCAAGCGCCATTACTGCCGTTATATGCAAACGGGACCCTGAAGATGTAACAGGCAGGGGAACCGGCATAGACGAGTCTGCCTGGCGGCACAAGGTTGACGTGATAAGGCGGGGGATTGAGTGTAACAGGCCTGATTGCGGCGATCCCCTTGACGTGCTTTCAAAGGTTGGTGGGTATGAGATAGCCGGTATATGCGGGCTTGTGCTTGCATGTGCCGCTGAGCATGTGCCTGTTGTCACAGACGGCTTTATTTCAACTGCCGGGGCACTGGTGGCCGCGGCGCTTAAGCCTGAGGTGAGGGACTATATTTTCGCAGCACACCAGTCTGTGGAGCAGGGACACATGGCACAGCTTGAATACCTGAAGCAGCGGCCAATTCTTGATCTTGACATGCGCCTTGGCGAGGGTACAGGTGCAGTGCTTGCCATGAACCTTATTGAAGCAGGGCTTAAAATATACCTTGAGATGGCAACCTTTGACGGGGCGCAGGTTACGCCGGGTAGCGAGGCAGTCTGAGGCAATTATCTGTTGGAATTGTTCATCTTTAATAAAGTTTGACAAATGATCTTGTTTTTCCGTTCCAGTGAATAATTTCTTGTTTTTCTAAGGCTCACTTCGCCAAAATCGCGAAACTCGCTGGTCCCCCGCTCAGACAGACGCGATTTTATGGCTGCGCTTCGCCAAGAAAAACTACGAAATTCTTCAGAGTCACTCCAAAACAAGACCATTTGCCACGCTGGTAGCCACTATCAACAATTAATGACCCAATGGCTGAAATTTACATGGGGCCCTACGTAGTCTATGAAGATAATCACCTGCTGGTCCTCTTTAAGCCTGCGGGGCTGCCTGTTGTCCCTGATTCAAGTGGTGATCCAAGCCTCCTTGACTGGGGTAAGGCATACCTTAAAGAGACCAGAAACAAGCCTGGCAACGTATTTCTCGGCGTGGTTCACCGGCTTGACCGACCGGTATCAGGCATTGTCTGTTTTGCCACCACGTCAAAGGCAGCAGGCAGGCTCTCTGACCAGATGAGAAGGCACCTTATCAAAAAGACCTATCTTGGAATCAGCCGTTTCAAACCAGGTGAAAAGAGTGGCATTGTTGAGAATTATCTGGTTAAGCATAGAAGGCGAAACACCGTTTCTATTGTCTCAGGTGCAGATGGGACAGGCAAGGCACTTTTTGCAAGGACCCGCTGGGAGTACCTGAAAGAGTCAGGCGGATTTCACCTTTTACGCCTTATGCCTGAAACTGGAAGGCCGCATCAGCTCCGGGTGCACTGTGCGTCCATTGGTTGTGTGCTTGCCGGGGATATAAAATATGGTGATGAAAAACCCCTGGAGGACCGTTCTGTTGGCCTTCATGCCCGGGAGCTTGAGTTTGAGCATCCGGTCAGAAAGGAAAAGATGAAATTCCAGGTGGAGCCCCCGGATATTTTTCCCTGG
>JALWJV010000171.1 GCA_026996955.1 Deltaproteobacteria bacterium | reverse complement strand
AGCTCACCCTGGCGAGATTTGATATTTCGTCAAGGTATGCTTCCAGTATGTGAGATGCCTCACTGGAATGAGGGATTGCAATAACATCAAGCCTTGCACCTGGATGTATTCCAAGCTCGGCACGCACGTTTCGTATGCCGCTTATAACCTCCATGACCCGTCCTATCTCCTGCTCTGCCTCTGGTGAAGACCAGATGGAATCCTCCCTTGGGAATGGAGCAGTCATTACATACCCCCTCTCACCCCCTGTCTCAGGAAGGTGATGCCACAGCTCCTCAGTGACAAAGGGCATGAAAGGATGGAGCAGGCGAAGGGATGTATCAAGCACGTGCAATGCCACTGCCCTGGCACTTCTCACCTCATGGTCAGCGCCATTTCCGGAGAGCGCAGGCTTTGAAAGCTCAAGATACCAGTCACAGAACTCATGCCAGAAGAACTGGTACAGCTCCTTTGACGCCACGTCAAAATTACAGGTTTCAAGGGCATCCCTGACTGTTGCGGTTACGGAATTAAGCCTTGAAAGAATCCACCTCTCCACCTTTCCACAGCCCTCCGGACTCTCAAGGACAAGGTCCTCAGGCCGGCTGTTTTCAACATGCATCAGCACAAGGCGGGCTGCATTCCATATCTTGTTTACAAAGTAGCGGTAACCCTGTATGCGCTCCTCGGCGAGCTTTATGTCACGCCCCTGGGCTGCAAATGCCGCCAGTGTAAAACGCACAGCATCTGTGCCGTATTTTTCCATTATGGTAAGGGGGTCAATCACGTTGCCTGTGGACTTGCTCATCTTCTTGCCCTGGGCATCCCGCACAAGGGCGTGGAGATATACATACCTGAAGGGTACGTCCTCCCTGAAGTGAAGCCCCATCATCATCATTCGTGCAACCCAGAAGAACAGTATGTCAAAACTTGTGATCAGAACCGAGGTGGGATAAAAGGCCTCAAGCTCAGGGGTCTCATCCGGCCAGCCAAGGGTTGAAAATGGCCACAGGGCAGAGCTGAACCATGTATCAAGCACATCGCTTTCCTGTACCAGTTCGGAAGATCCGCACTTTGGGCATTTTTCAGGGGTGTTACGGGCAACGATAAGCTCGCCGCACTTCTCGCAGGTCCAGGCCGGAATCCTGTGCCCCCACCATATCTGGCGGGATATGCACCAGTCCCTGATATTGGTCATCCACTCATCGTAGGTGCGCACCCATGACTCAGGCACAATCTCTGTGCGCTTATCCACCACTGCCTTGAGAGCAGGCTCTGCAAGGGGTTTTATTTTTACAAACCACTGCTTTGAAAGCCTGGGCTCAACCACTGTCTTGCAGCGGTAACATTCACCTGCAGCAAGGCTGTGGTCCTCTTCCCTTTCAAGCAACCCCTGAGAGTCAAGATCTGCAAGGACACGCTTTCTTGCCTCAAAACGGTCAAGGCCCTGGTAAGGGCCGCCTTCTGCCGTCACAATGGCATTTTTATCAAATATGTTTACTGAAGGCAGATTGTGCCTCTGGGCTATCTCAAAGTCATTAAAATCATGGGCAGGGGTCACCTTGACCGCACCGGTTCCAAACTCCGGGTCAACATGACTGTCTGCAATAACAGGGATTTTCCTGTTAACCAGGGGCAGGATCAGCTCCTTTCCGATTATGTCAGCATAGCGTTCATCATCGGGATTTACTGCAACAGCAGTATCGCCAAGCATGGTCTCAGGACGGGTTGTTGCAACTGTCACAAACCTTTCAGGCTCATCAGCAACAGGATAGCGCATGTACCAGATGCTGCCCTGGGCCATCTCATGCTCAACTTCGATGTCTGCAAGTGCAGTATGACAGCGCGGACACCAGTTAATTATATAGTCATCCTGGTATATAAGGCCCTCTTCATAGAGCCTTACAAAGACCTCTCTGACCGCACGGGAAAGCCCCTCATCCATGGTGAAGCGTTCACGGCTCCAGTCACAGGAACACCCCAGGCGTTTGAGCTGCTCTATTATGGTCCCGCCGCTCTTCTTCTTCCACTCCCACACCCGTTCAATGAACTTTTCACGGCCAACATCATCCCTGGTAAGCCCCTCAGAGGCAAGCTGACGTTCCACAACATTCTGGGTCGCAATACCGGCATGGTCAGTTCCCGGCACCCACAGGGTGTCATAACCGTCCATGCGTTTGTAGCGCACAAGAATATCCTGAAGCGTATTGTTCAAAGCATGGCCAATATGGAGGACGCCTGTGACATTTGGCGGCGGAATTACCATGGAGAACTTGGGCCTGCCTTCATTTATTTCAGCCCTGAAAAGCCCCTTCTCATTCCACTCCCTGTACCAGCGGGGCTCAACATCCTTGAAATCATAGGCCTTTGGAATATCTGTCTTGTTTGATGCCTCCTGAGGCATGGATATGCTCCTTACATTAAATATTTTGTAAAATCAGTTAAAAAAACAGCAGTAATACCGGAAAACACATTAACGGTTCGTCAACCTGGATTCACGGCAAATTTATGATATCGGTACTATGCTTGCAACATCTAAATTCATCACCAGTCGTATCGATTCAGCGTGGTAGATGGTCTTGTTTTGGAGTGACTATGAATAATTTCGTAGTTTTTCTTGGTGAAGCGCAGCCATAAAATCGCGTTTGTTTGAGTGAGGAACGAACGAGTTTCGCGATTTTGGCGTAGCGAGCCTTAGAAAAACAAGAAATTATTCTCCGGAACGGAAAAACAAGACCATCTACCAATCTTAAAGGTGCATACGCTGAACAGTTACCACCAGTCTATCCTTGACACTAAAAGTATCAAGGCTAAATTAGCATTATTATGAAATACTGCTTCGGTCCGGTTCCATCAAGACGCCTTGGGCGCTCCCTTGGGGTTGATATACTCCCCATGAAGACGTGCAACCTGAACTGCGTTTACTGCGAGCTGGGAATAACAGAAAAATTTACCTGTGACAGGGCAGAATATATACCGGTACAGGAGATAAAACAGGACATAGAAACTGTTTTTCGTTCAGGCCGCCACCCCTTTGACGTGCTCACCTTCACGGCATCAGGCGAACCCTGTCTCCACTCACGCCTGGGCGAGCTTATAGAGTTTGCCAAGGCCCTTTCAGGAAAACCGGTTGTGGTGCTTACAAACGGAACCCTTGTGGGAGATCCGGTTGTAAGACACGATCTGTGCAAGGCAGACATAATACTCCCCTCCCTTGATGCGGTCCTGCCGCGCTCCTTCCGCAAGGTCAACCGACCTGCAGCCTGTGTTGACATAGATTCAATAGTCCAGGGAATGACCGACCTGTCCCGCCAGTTTGACGGTGAGATGTGGCTTGAGGTACTTCTGGTAAAGGGCCTAAATGACAGCGACGAGGACATCAAGGCCCTGAAGGAGGCAATAGATCAGATAAAACCGTGCAGGGTACAGCTTAACAGTGTTGCAAGGCCCCCGGCAGAGCCCTGGGCAAAACCTGTTTCAAGTGACCGCATGGAGGAGATAAGAAGATTTCTTGGCAGCCGTGCCGAGGTAGTGGTAGATTTTCACAGCAGGCTTAAGGAAGGCTTCCTTCCGGTGGTGGAGGTGGAGATTCTTGAGACACTTAAACGCAGGCCCATGACTGCCTATGATATTTCAGAGATCCTCAGCATTGACCCGGAAATCACCAGCACTGTACTTGAAAAGATGCTCAGAAACTCTCTGATAACCAAAGAAATTTTCCAGGAACGCACGTATTACAGGCCGTATGCCGGTAATAAAAAATGATCCAGAACACTCAACCAGAAGGAAAAACAGTAGCCGAATCCAAGGTAAGCCTTGCACAGGTAATGATGCCTGAGGACACAAACCCTGCAGGAAACGTGCATGGTGGCACAATAATGAAGCTGGTGGACAATGCCGCATTTGTTGTTGCAAGCAGGCACAGCCGCAGAAACGTGGTTACAGTATCCATGGACCGTATGGACTTTCACCACCCTGTTTACCTTGGAGACCTTCTCTTTATCAGGGCAAGCCTTAACATGACAGGCAGGACATCAATGGAGGTGGGTGTAAAGGTTGAATCAGAGGACACGCTCACAGGAGAAGTCCGCCACACCGGCTCAGCCTACCTCACATTTGTAGCCCTTGATCACAGAGGGCGGCCAGCACCGATTCCTCCTGTAATTCCTGAGACTCCTGAAGAAAAACGCCGGTACAAAGAGGCGTTGGAACGTGCGGCCCAGAGGAAAAAGAACAGACGGAAGGATTAATGACTTCAAAAAAGAAACAGACCGGACAGAAGAACAAGAAGAAAAAAACCGGTGACTGCAAGATAATCATAAACAGTGAAGCGCCGGAGGAGTGCCGCATTGCCCTGATAGACAAGGGAAAGCTGGAGGCATTTGACATCGCTACACAGGCCCACGAGCAGACACGGGGCAACATCTATCTGGGCAAGATCCAGAACATAGAAAAGAGCCTTGAGGCAGTATTTGTTGATATAGGCAGAAAGAAAAACGCATACCTCCCCTTTACAGAAATACACCCTGACTACACAGGAAACCCGGAGAACAAAAAGCAGGCACCTCAGCTCCTTGAAAAGGGCCAGCCCCTGCTTGTTCAGATAGTCAAGGAAGAGACCTCCATGAAGGGGCCATTTGCCACCACTTACCTCTCCATTCCCGGCAGGTATCTTGTGCTCATGCCTGGAAACACCCATGTTGGCGTGTCCAGGAAGATAGAAGATGAGCAGGAGCGGAAACGTCTCAAGGAGATACTTAAGTCGTGCAAGGTGCCTGAGGGAGTGGGGCTTATTGCAAGGACAGTAAGCGCCGGTATCCCCAAGCGGGATATCCTCAAGGACCTGCGCTACCTCGTACGCCTGTGGAACAACCTCAAGGGGAAGGTGCAGTCCACCAAGACGCCTGGTGTTATTTATGAAGATGCAGATGTTGTAACCCGCTTCCTGAGGGATCAGCTTACCACAGACATCTCTGAAATA
>JALWJV010000170.1 GCA_026996955.1 Deltaproteobacteria bacterium | reverse complement strand
TCTGAAGGGCAGTGGCAAGTGACTCCCAGGGGTACACAACGTCCCGTTCTTCAACCAGGTCCTCGGCCCTTATAGGGCTGTTAAGCCCGAACTCAACCACAGCGGCCCTGACTTTAAGTGCAGGAATTACCCCTACATATTCGTCCTTGTCATTTACCACAGGAAACGTGGAGTAAGGGGAACGGGACATTATCTTTATGATTTCCCTTAGCGGCATGTCCTTTTTTACAGGCTCAAAATGCAGGGTGCTGTAGCGCTGCACAAGTTCATACACAGTTAGCCGGCTAAGTACGCCAAGCAGAAAGTCTGCATGGTGAATTGGTGTGTCATATCGGGTGGTAAGCTGTTTTTCGTATATGCCATGTTTGCTCTTTAACAGGAATGCGATGGTTGAGACCCAGACAGCCGGAAGCAGCAGGTCATAATTTCCTGTCATCTCGCTTACCATAATGACAGTGGAGAAGGGGGTGCTTGCAGCAGATGCAAAGAACCCTGCCATGCCGACTATGACGTATGCCTGAGGAAATGGAATCAGCTGTGGCCATACGGTTTTTAGAAGCAGGCCTACTGCGCCTCCCAATGCGCCTCCAATTACAACCGACGGGCCGAACACGCCACCGCTTCCGCCTGATGCAATGCTGAAGGATGTGGTAAATACCTTTGCCACAGCTACCAGGAGCAGCATCTGTACTCCGATCTGTCCTTCCAGGCCCTGTTGAAGAATGCCATAGCCGGTGTAAATGGCATCTGGCAGGAAATATCCTACAATACCGGTAAGAAGTCCTCCTATTGCAGGTTTGATGTGCGGAAGGACCGGAAGGGCCTGGAACGCATCCCTTATAGCGTAAAATGTCCTTGCGTAGATTCCGGCAGCAAGCGCAACTATGACCGCAAGAATGGTATAGGGCAGCAGTTCTGTGGCATGTTCAAAGGCCATGTAGGGGGTGGTAAAGAGTGTGCCAAATCCAAAGAATAGGGAGAATACACAGTAGGCAATGACAGATGTAATTGCAGATGGGACAAGGAGCTCATACTCCATGTCAATGTCCCTGTAGAGGATTTCTGCGGCAAATATGGCACCGGCAAGGGGTGCATGAAAGATGGAGCCGATGCCTGCACTCATTCCTGCCATCATGAGTACCCGGCGTTCATGGACAGACAGGGCAAGTTTCTGTGCTATGATAGAGCCGAAACCTGCGCCAATCTGGGCGATTGGCCCTTCGCGCCCGCCAGATCCACCTGATCCTATGGTTATTGCGGATGCAATGGTCTTTATAAGCGGGATACGGGCCCTGATTATGGCAGCCCTGAAATGATAGCCTTCAAGTGCTGCATCTGTTCCGTGCCCCTCTGCCTCAGGTGCAAAGGTGTATATTAGCCATCCGGAAATAAGCCCTCCGATTGTAGGCACCACAATGAGCATCCAGCGGACAAATTCGGTTGTGGTGTGCGGAAATATTGAATGTTCTCCGCCAGGGCCCTCAGGTCTGTATCCAGCCAGGTAGTCCAGGAAAAAGGTGTGGGAAAAATCAAGGGCTGTATAGAACAGGACAGAACCAAGCCCTGCGATGATTCCAGTGGGAAGGGCAAGGATAAGAACACGCCTCATCCTTAACCACAATAGGGCCTCCTGGGATAACTGTTTGAATTTTTTCATCATGCCTTGAAACCCTGTCAGGATGTTTGCATCACCACAATAAGCAGCTTAAGCATACAATGTATTAAGCCTATTGGCAAAACCGCTCTTTAAGCCTTGAAACCCTGAAAAGTGAGGTTTCCAGCCTTGTCGTGCTTATCTTTTTAGATTTGCAAGCGTCATCAAGCACTTTCACAGTAGCCTTGATGAGTTCAGGGCTGTGGCACACAAGAAACATGTCGTGCCCTGCAACAAATGCCCTAAGCGCAGATTCTTCAACACTTCCATATCTGGTAATACCACCCATCTCCAGGTCATCTGTCATGAGCACACCGTCAAATCCCATCTGTTCTCTTAAAATCTCCCTGGCGATGATTGGTGAAAATGATGCTGGAACGTCCTTGTCAAGATGCTGAAAGATTACATGCGAGGTCATCACACTGCTGACCCCGCTTTTCACTGCATGCTGAAATGGCACGAGATTTTCCTGGATGGTTTTTGGGTCAGCCTCCACCATCGGCCTGTGCATGTGAGGATCTTCCTGAACCAGACCTATTCCCGGGAAGTGCTTTGCCACTGCTGCTATGCCGTTTTCCTGAAGGGTATTGATATATACCGTGCCTGCTGCTACCACATCAGAGGGATTGTCTCCAAAACACCGGCCTTTAAGCACACCATCTGAGGCAGGGCCTGCTACGTCAAGCACCGGCGCCATGTTCATGTTTATGCCAACTTGCCTCAGCATCTCCGCAGTTTCAACTGCAAGGGCGGTAGCGGCTGCTTCAGGGTCTGGTGCCTCACCCGCCTCCTGTGCAGAGGGAAGTTTCTTCCAGAAGGGTTTGTTTAATCTCTGGACCGTGCCACCCTCCTGGTCAACAGAGATAATTGGTGGGTCAATTCCAGCATCCAGGCACGCCTCTTTAAGGGATTCACAGAGGTTTTTAAGTGCTTCAGGTCCTTTTTGTGCGTTACGTTTAAATATTATAAAATTCCCTACTCCGTATTGCCTTATCAATTCTGCTGTTTCCCTGTCCAGGGTGGTGGCTGGAATCCCGGCTATTATGAGGGAACCACATGGATAATGAGTGTTGGTTGGCATAATGTCGTGAAAGTTTAAGGTGAATCGGGTTTTCTGTCTTTACGCTTTGTGTTGAAAGTGCAATGTGGCTGCACTATGGTTTTAATCACTGAACCTGCAAGAAGGTCTATCAACAAAGTATCATGGATACTTGGTATATTGCAAAACATAACGGATTGCTGACAGAGCGTTTAAGACTAGTGCATGACTTCGTATCGTAACAATATTTTATCAGTCAGGATGATTACAGATGACAACTATTGAAGCAGTTTTTTTGGGTGTAGTACAGGGATTGACGGAATTTCTTCCTGTTTCAAGCTCCGGGCATCTTATACTTGCTGAACATTTTATGGGATTGGAGGATGTGCCTTTGGCATTTGATGTCATGCTGCACATGGGTACCCTGATTGCAGTGCTGCTCTTTTTCTGGAATGACTGGCTGAAGATGTTACTGTCTGTGTTTTCCGCCCATGAGGACAGGGCTGTGCACAGGCGTCTTTTTCTGTTTCTTGTAGCCGGTACTGTGCCAGGCGCCCTGTTTGGGTATCTGCTTGAAGACTACGTTTCTACAGTGCTTAGATCGCCGTGGGTGGTGGTCTGTACCCTCTCAGGCGTGGCTTTGCTGCTTGCCCTGTCTGAGCGTATTGCAGCGCATGTCCGCTCTGTTGAAGACATGAAACTTTCTGATGCGCTGATTGTGGGGGTCTGTCAGGCACTTGCCGTTATACCCGGCACATCCAGAAGCGGCATCACCATGACCGGTGCCATGTTTCTGGGATTTACCCGGGCTGATGCTGCGAGATTTTCCTTTCTTCTGTCTGCACCAATAATTGCAGGGGCAGGCCTTTATGAGGGACTCAAGCTGTTTAAAGCAGGAACCGAAATGCCAGGCCAGGAGTATTTTGTGGGCTTTGCAGCATCAGTAATTTCAGGTTACGCTGTTATCGCATTTCTCATGCGCTATCTGAAACGTCACACATTCTATCCTTTTGTCATTTACAGGCTTCTTCTCGCTGCCGCAGTGGCAGGGGCGCTTGTATCAGGTTTATAACATGCAGGGTAAGTGGAGTCAGAGTAACCTATCTCATAAAGGGTAATGTAACGAATATGAAGATGAAAAATATCAGAAGTTGTTATCCTGCCTTTTTCCTGCCCCTCATTGTCCTGTTAATACAGTGTGCATCAGTGGATGCAGCAGCAGGCTTTGGTGAAAGCGAGCGTTTAAGGCTGATCAAATCCCTGTCTCCGGCGGTGGTAGGGGTGAACAGCACAGTGATCAAGTCAGGGCAGGTCACGGCATCCGCCATGGACAAGGGTTCTGGCTCAGGCTTTGTTGTGGATTCAAAGGGCAATGTGGTTACGCTGGGAAGGGTGATAGCAGACAGGCATAATGTTGAGGTTGTGCTCTGGGACGGGACCACATGGCCGGCAATTTTCAGAGGAGAAGATAGCGAAACCGGGATTGCGCTGCTGTCTGTGCAGGCGCCTGAAAAGGTGCTGCGGTCGCTGAGAGGCGTAAGGTTTGCCGGTGATGCTGTGACCGGTCAGGATGTTATTGCAATGGGCAGGGTGGCAGGAGGTGAGATGCTCATGGTATCCCAGGCACTTGTAAGCTGTGCCAAGCGTACCCTGGTTACAGTGAACGGCTCGCTTCTTTACGATGTTGTCCAGACAGACAGGCCCTTGGTCAAGGTGATGGATGGCGGCCCGATGTTTGACAATCAGGGCAGGGTCATTGCCATGAGTGCATCATTATTTATCAAGGATGGTGAAAGTCCTTCAGGATATGGCATCCCTGCGCCCACTGTAAGGTGGGTGGTAGAAGGGCTTATAGAAAAAGGTGTTGTAGAGCGGGCATGGTTAGGGGCAGGTCTTGTCTCCATTACCCCTTCTCTTTCAAGTTTCCTTGGTTTACCTGTTTCAAACGGTGCATTGATTACTGAAGTGGTACCTGGGGGCCCTGCAGAAAAGGCAGGGCTAAAGGGTTCTGAAAAGAGCCTGTGTCTTGGTAACAGGGTCTATCCGGTTGGCGGTGACATAATCGTAGGGCTTGGAAAGAGTCAGATAAGAAGCGATGCCGATGTGATAAGGAAGCTAAAGCAGTTTAAGCCTGGTGATACAACCCTGATCACAATTTACAGGGGCAGCAGGCTCATGAAGCTTAAGATAAAGCTTGGGAGACGAAAATAGTTTAAAGTATGTATCTATTCAGTGTAGTGAACGGTCTTGTTTTGGAGTGACTATGAAGAATTTCGTAGTTTTTCTTGGCGAAGCACAGCCATA
>JALWJV010000169.1 GCA_026996955.1 Deltaproteobacteria bacterium | reverse complement strand
AATATAACCATTCGATAGGGTCTTAAGACCATAACAAGACAGAAAAATAAACTAAAAGCGCATACGCCCATAATTTTTCTGAAATAACACTAAAGTCCGTTGCTGACTTTTTACGAATCCATCAAAGTTGGACACAGGAAAGACGTTTACAGCAGGTGAAATTTTTCATTTCTGACACATTTAACGACGGGCTGGCAAGGCTCTCTGCCAGTGAACAGAAGTTGGTGAAGACCGCTGCCTTTGACCTCCAGCTTAATCCCGCCAGTCCGGGCATGAAGTTTCACAGGATAGACGGGGCAAAGGACCCGAATTTCTGGTCTGTCAGGGCATGGGATGTCCCTTCTTACAGTAGTTGCTCCGGCCTCTGAATTTCTGGATGATATGAATGGGAAATGATTTACTGGTTTCAGGCATATTGCCTTGAAAACCCAGAATCCGTTTGCAGAAGTACAGGCTAACAGAAAGGGGAGGAAAGGTGGCAGGTGACAGGAAGTAATTGACACGCCCTCTATGTTACCCTTCACGGTCTTATTCTTTCTCATCGGGATTACGTTGACATAATTGTCTTTTTTTGTACAGTCTCTGCCTGAAATTAAGGATTGCGGTGACGAATTCAGGGCTGCTGACTGGCTTCAGGGCTGAATCGTTACTGCATGGATAGTTTTTTGCGAGCAGGCATGACTGTATCATTAAATGAAGTTGAACATACCGCCAGGCGGGATTTTCTAAAGCGCATCAACTCTGTTGTAATAAAGGTTGGAAGCGCTGTACTGGCCGATGAAGATGGCCTTAACCTTGATGTAATCAACAGCCTTTGCCGCCAGGTATCAGAGCTGAAAAAGCAGGGAAAGAAAATCACTCTTGTTTCATCAGGGGCAATTGCAGCGGGCCAGGGCAAGATGCCAGGGCTTCCAAGGCCAAGGACAGTGCCGGAAAAGCAGGCAATGGCAGCCATTGGCCAGAGCAGGCTTATGCAGGTCTATGAAGATGCCTTTGATGCATACGGATTTGCCGTTGCCCAGGTGCTGGTTACCCGGGAGGGGCTTGTGCCCAGGCACCGCTATGTAAATGCCAAAAATACCATCAGAACACTTCATGAGTGGGGTGTCATCCCCATCATCAATGAGAATGATACAGTTGCCACCGAGGAGCTGCAGTTCACGGATAATGATGCCCTTGCGGCACTCATGGTAAATGTTGCAGATTCAGAGGCCCTGATCTGCCTGAGTGACATAGACGGCCTTTATGATGGTGATCCAAGGGATAATCCCAGTGCACGGCTGATACCCCAGGTGAAACGGGTTGATGAAGGTATCATGAAGCTTGCAGGTGATACCCCGGGCAGGGCCGGCAGGGGCGGTATGCGTTCAAAGCTTGAGTCTGCACGCATGGTTACTGCATGCGGTATTCCAATGATTGTAGCTGCTGGTCGCAGCCCGGATATTATCTTGAGGATTTTTGATGGCGAGGAAGTGGGGACCCTGTTCCTGCCAAGGGACAGGCGCAGGCTAAAGGGCCGGAAGCCCTGGATTGCCTTTACCCTTGCACGAAAGGGGAGTGTGTTTATAGATTCAGGTGCAGAGCACGCCCTTGTGGTTGACAGAAAGAGCCTGCTTGCTGTGGGAATAAAGCGGGTATCAGGAAAATTTGATGCCGGAGACTGTCTTTCTGTGATAAATCCCCAGGGTGAGGAGATAGCAGTGGGGGTAACCAATTACAGTTCTGATGAACTTGAGAAGATATGTGGATGCAGAAGCGGCAAGATTTGCAAGATTGTGGGGCATGAGGGGCAAACAGAGGTTATCCACAGGGACAATCTGGTTATAATGCGTTAAACCAGTCTTAAAACAGAGATAACACAGGGAAAAAAAGTAGAAAAAATTACAAAATATGACCATTCACAGGGGTTAAGTTATGGACGTTAAAGAGCTTATAGCAGATATGGCCAGGCGGGCGCGCCAGGCCTCCAGGGAAGTGGCGTGTCTTTCAACATCAGTCAAAAATGACCTTCTTCTGAAGACTGCTGATATGATCATTCAGCGCAGGGAGTCGCTTCAGAAGGAAAATGCAAAGGACTTGGAAAATGCCAGGGAAAAGGGGCTGTCTGATGCATTTATTGACAGGCTTGCCCTGTCTGACAAGGTGATAAACTCCATGGCCGACGGCCTTCGGGAGGTGGCTGCCCTGCCTGACCCGGTGGGCGAGGTGCCAGGTATGTGGATACGCCCAAATGGCCTCCAGGTTGGCCGTGTCAGGATTCCTCTTGGGGTAATCGGGATGATCTATGAGTCACGTCCCAATGTTACAATAGATGCGGCCGGGCTGTGTCTGAAGGCGGGGAATGCCATTATCCTTAAAGGCGGCTCGGATGCCATTAACTCAAACCTTGCCCTTGCATCGGTCATTCAGGAAGCCCTCTCATCTCTCGGGGTAACAGGAGATGCAGTGCAGGTAATTCCAACTACTGATCGCAATGCCGTAACGGAAATGCTGAAGCGGGAGGAGGAGATTGATCTGATCATCCCCAGGGGAGGCGAGGGGCTGATAAGGTTTGTGGTGGAACATTCAAGCATCCCTGTGTTAAAACACTACAAGGGTGTATGCCATGTTTATGTGGATCGTTATGCCGACCTGGATATGGCAAGGGAGATATGCTTTAACTCCAAGGTGCAGCGTCCAGGTGTGTGTAATGCAATGGAGGGGATGCTGGTGCACAGTGCCGTGGCTGAGGAGTTTCTGCCTGCAATGGCTGAGAAGTTCAGACAGGCCGGGGTGGAGATCCGTGGCTGTGAACGTACCTGCAGGATCGTTCCTGATGCCGTGCCTGCAAAGGATTCGGACTGGGGAGAGGAGTTCCTGGCGCTTATCCTTGCGGTTAAGGTGGTGGACTCCATGCAGGAGGCAATGGATTATATCGCAACCTATGGTTCAAACCATACAGAGGCCATTGTGACCAGGGATTATTCAAGGAGCAGGAAGTTTATGGCAGAGGTGGATGCATCCCTTGTGATTACAAATGCCTCCACCAGGTTCAATGATGGCGGTCAGCTTGGGCTGGGGGCAGAGATAGGCATCAGCACCTCCAAACTTCACGCATATGGGCCAATGGGTCTTGAGGAGCTTACAACAACCAAGTTCATTGCCTATGGTGAGGGTCAGGTAAGGGAGTAGGAAATTAAAAAAGATCGTAACTGTTCAGCGTATTGATGTTATAAAATTGATAATTGGTCTTGTTTTTCCGTTCCGGTGAATAATTTCTTGTTTTTCTAAGGTTCGCTACGCCAAAATCGCGAAACTCGCTCGTGCCTCGCTCAGACAGACGCGATTTTCTGGCTCCGCTTCGCCAAGAAAAACTACGAAATTCTTCAGAGTCACTCCAAAACAAGACCAATTATCACGCTGAATAGATACAAAAGATCTAAAAATACAGAGAGTCATAATCTCAACAGAATTTCAGGCCGGTTCCCGAACTTCGGTTCGGGAACCGAGAATATCAGAAAATTTAACAATATCAGTCTCATTCATTCCAAAATTCCCTGATTTGCTATCTTGAAGCCCCTGAAAACAGGCATATTTGGCGGAACACTTGACCCGATACATAATGGCCACCTGAGGAGTGCCGAAGAGGTAAGGGAGGCCTTCGGGTTGGCGGAGGTCTGGTTTATTCCCTCTGCAAGGCCCCCCCACAAGGATGCACCGTGTATTTCCCCCTTCAGTCATCGCCTCAAAATGGCAGATATTGCAATCAGGGAGAATCCTGCATTCAGGGTGGTTGACCTGGAATCAAGGCGTTCCGGTCCCTCCTATTCAATTGATACCCTGAGGGAGCTTCACGAAATTCATGGTGAAGGCCGTAGTTTTTTCTTTATAATGGGGGCGGATGCCTTTCTTGAGATAGAAAAATGGAAAGAATACAGAAAACTTATTGATTTCTGCTCAATAATTATTATGAGCAGGGATAATGCCCTGAAGGATGATGCAGCAGAGATTGTTGCACGGGTCTGGCCGCATACCAGGCTGTGCGAGCAGGGCCCGGCAGATAACTTTGCCCCTGGCAGTGTACTGTTTCACAGGGTAACCCGCCTTGAGATTTCAGCCACATCAATTCGCAATAAGATAAAGGAAGGTAAATCAATACGGTACCTGGTACCGGAAAAAGTCAGAGAGTATATGGAGACAAACAGACTGTACATGGACCAAGAGTCAGCTTTAGCAAATGACAGCACGCATCAGCCTCAGTACACAGTAAAAGAACCTGATGCAGGCAGTGAGCGTGCAGTTGAGATTGCCCGTGCAATTCACGATAACAAGGGGGAGGATATCATAATCCTTGATATCCGAGGCATGTCAGCCTTTGCAGATTTTTTTGTTATTGCTCATGGAAGGTCAACCCGTCACGTTGAGGGTATGACCTCCAAAATCAGAAGGAGCTTGAGAGACAAAAAGATTAAGTGCAAGGGTATTGAAGGTGAAACCGAGGCCAAATGGGTGCTCATGGATTATGATGACTGCATAGTCCATCTATTTTACGAGCCTGTACGAAAGTTTTACGATCTTGAGGGGTTGTGGGCCGATGCCCCCAGGATAGCGTGGCAGGAATCCCCATCACTGCCGGAACAGTAAATGTCAAAGACACTTGTTTCCCTGCAGGATGTAAGCAGGACATATTCGGTTCGAGAGGGATTCTTTTCATCTGTAAGGCGTACGGTGCGCGCACTTGACGGGATAACCCTTGACCTTCGGGAAAATGAAATCCTGGGCCTGGTTGGAGAAAGCGGATGCGGCAAATCCACCCTTGCCCGTATTGCCCTGGGGCTGGAACAGCCTGTCAGCGGCAGGGTCCTGTTCAGAGGAAAGGATATATCCAGCCTTGAGCCGGATGAGAAAAAGGCATTCAGGCAGAAGGCCCAGATGATATTTCAGGACCCGTTCTCATCCCTTAATCCCAAAAAGACAATTTATCAGACCCTGAAAGAGCCGCTTAAGATACATGGCCTCTGCCCGGACAGGGACTACCGGGGAAG
>JALWJV010000168.1 GCA_026996955.1 Deltaproteobacteria bacterium | reverse complement strand
TGGGCTTCAAGACGCCTTCTGGCATCCCCTGAAATCATGTTGGTAATCTCTCCAACAGCGTCACACACCTCCTCATTGATTTCCGTGACCTCCAAGCCCAGGAGGTTTGCCATTACCTGTAAAATGCACGGCTTGGTAAAGGATATGGAGAGAGAGCCCTGATGATCTCCGGTGATGCCTATAATGCCTGTTACATCCCCAAGCGCTGCCCCGTCTTTCTTGATAAACGGTTTGCCTGGAGTGGCCTGGACCATTGCCATTGTTGCAAGAACATTTGCCGCTGCTTCCAGAAATGGATTGATTACCTTTGCCTCAAGCACTTTTAATGCCTCCGAAAAGTTTAAGCCTTAAGAATTTGGCACAGGGTATATGGCGTGCGTATCCCCTCTTATTAACTTTTCGGCTCAGACAGCAATCCCTTTAACCATTCCCATACATTTTCGTAAATACGTTCCACATCAACAGCACTTATTCCAGCGCCAATGCCCACCTGCCGTGCAAATTCCGGTGTCATGAAGTCACCTGGGGCATGCCCGTCAGAGTTGATAACAAGAAGCGCATCGTATCTTGCAGCAAGGGAGGCAACATGCCCGTTTGTAAGTCCATGCCCTTTTCTGCCAGATATCTCAAGGCGTACTCCTCTTTCAGAGGCAAGCTGCACGTCATCAGGGGAAATCAGCCCGGGATGTGCAAGTATGTCAACATCTGCCTCAATGGCAGCCCGGTTGGTGCCTGGTATCACAGGTTCTGCAATGGTCTCCCCGTGACAGACCACTATTTTCGCCCCGAGCTCTCTTGCCTGGGCAGCAAGGGGGGCTATCATCTCAGGGTGAACGTGGGTAAGCTCAATGCCTGGAATAAGGTGTACAGGGCTGAAACGGTTGATATCCTCGGCTGCCTTTACAATGCGCGGGATTATAAAGTCTATGTTTGAGGAGTCTGCGTGGTCAGTTATGGCAACTGCATTGTAGTTCTTTACCTCAAGGCGTCTTACAAGTTCTGCCGGGATAAGTTCTCCGTCACTGAATAGGCAGTGGCAGTGCAGGTCAAACATTAACATGGGCGTACCCCCCTAAATTTTGTATTTTATGGAATCAGGATCCAGTTCTTCAAGAATCTTCTGCCACTGTTCCTGGGTCTGGGTGTTGTCATCATGGCCGGATACCACCCTGTGCTCCGCAGATAAACTGCCGCCATCCCCTGTATGTTCCAGCAGCTCCTCGTTTACCATTATTTCAGCACCGGTTCTCAGCGCCAGGGCAACGGCATCGCTTGGGCGGGCATCCACAGTGGTCTTTTTGCCCGCTGATTCCAGCGTTATCCGTGCATAGTAGGTGTTGTCCCGTATATCGGTTATCTCTATGAGCGGCATGTTTATATCCATTGCCTTCAGCATGTTTACAGCAAGGTCATGGGTCATCGGGCGGGCAAATTCCAGCTTTTCCATCCGGGTGGCAATGGCTGTTGCCTCAAGCAGCCCGATCCACACAGGAAGTGACCTTGGCCCATCCTTTTCTTTCAGAATGAGAATGGGAGATTTAGATGAAGGATCAATGGTTATGGCATGTACGTACATTGCTATGCTCTTCATGGCAGATAGAACCTTTTAATAAAACTTTAGAAGCGCTCAATTCAGGCCAGGTAATGTACCCCTTAATGAGTGCTTGCACGCCCTTTCGATGGTTACATTCACAAGTTTACCAAGCAGATCCGGGCTGCCGGGAAAGTGGACCACGTGGTTTCCCCGTGTCCTTCCCTGCATGTCACCGCTCTTCTCCCTGCCCTCTGCCTCAACCAGTATCTCCACCTCCTTGCCTTCAAGTTTTGCATACTGTTCAAGGCCGATCTTCTCCTGGAGTTTGAGTACAGTCTCGATGCGCCTGGTCTTCACATCAGGCGGAATCTGGTCAGGCAGTCTGGATGCAGGTGTCCCTGGCCTGGGAGAGTATTTGAAGACAAATATCTGGTCATACCGTACCTCTTTAAGCAGGGAGATGGTCTGCTCAAAATCTTCTTCTGTCTCTCCGGGAAAGCCCACAATCAGGTCAGTGGTAATAGTAATCCCGGGGCACGCCTCTTTCAACATGGCTATCTTTTCAAGGTACTCCTCCCTGGAGTAGTGGCGGTTCATGCGCTTCAGGACCGCAGTGGATCCGGACTGAACTGGCAGGTGAATATGTTCACACAGGCTTGAAAGCTCCCTGTAGCACCGCGCAGTTGATTCATCCACATCCTTGGGGTGGCTTGTGGTAAAGCGAAGCCGTTTGACCCCTGGCACGCTGTCTGCCATCTGAAGCAGCTGGGAAAAACCTGGATGGTCCTTAAGCAGCTTTCCCCCATGTTTTCTGCCATAGGAGTTGACATTCTGTCCCAGCAGGATGATCTCTCTGGCTCCAAGCTCCACCGCATCCCTGATTTCCTGGATTATATGGGACGGGTCCCTGCTGATCTCCCTTCCCCTTACATAAGGCACAATGCAGTAGGTGCAGAAGTTGTCACAGCCCTGCATTATGGTTACAGAAGCCCTTACCTGGTTAGGGGTTGGGGCAGTCTGTTTTACAAGGGGTATGGAAAAGTCGGGGTCAAGGCTGTTGATGCAGATTTTTTTATCCGTGCCGTCTCCGTTGCTGTTAACGATCTCGGGCAGGCTGTAGATGCCCTGGGGACCCAGGACAATATCTACGTAGGGCATGCGCTCAATCAGGCGTTCTCCCTCCTGCTGTGCAACACAGCCTGTTATTGCAATCTTGAGGCCGGGGTTTTTCTCCTTGAGAGTCCGGTACCTGCCTGCAAGGCTGTAGAGTTTGTGTTCTGCCTTTTCCCGTATTGAGCAGGTGTTTATGATAATGAGGTCTGCATGTTCAGGTGTATCAGCAAGCTCATGGGTCGGGCTCAGTAGCCGCGCCATGGTAAGCGAGTCATAGTCGTTCATCTGGCAGCCAAAGGTGGCTATAAACAGTTTTTTGCGCATATCAGTAAAATTTATCTTTCGGTATTTTTCGTGGTCAATCTGTCTTGCAGGTTTGTCCAGGCGTGAACAACAAAGCAATAGGCCGGGGATTTTAATAGCCGAGTAGCAAATAGTAAAGATAACGCAATTACTGCCAAAAGGCCAATGAAACTCAGGTTTTGTGGTTCAGTTTTGTCAGGTTGGGTCTCGTATGTATCCTGTCAATGCGTTTGTGCTGAGAAAAATCCTGTTGGCTTACCGAATGATATGCTATGGATTTTGCGTATCATGAATGATTGACAAAAGATTTTGCATATCGTAAATTGACTTAAAAAGATACGATGAAATAATGTCACCTTTTATTCCCTCCAAATTACCACTCGTCAATATTGCCTGGGAGCACTTATTGCCAAGAATAATCAAGGCCAACATAGCCTTGGCGAGTTTCAACGGAATACTTGAAACTATTCGTAATCCAATCATATTTTTAACGCCCCTCATGACTCAAGAGGCGGTGCTCTCTTCCCGCATCGAGGGGACTCAAGCTTCTTTCAAAGATATACTTGAGTATGAAGCCGTATCCAAAAACATCAAAGCAAACCATAATGACATAGAAGAAGTTATAAATTACCGGGAGGCATTGAAGTATGCGGAGCTGGAACTGTCCAATCGTCCTATCTGCCTGAATCTTATCAGAGAAATTCACAGTATTTTACTGAAAGGTGTGAGGGGGCAGAACAAAGCAAGAGGTCAATTCAGAAAAATTCAGAATTGGATTGGTCCACCAGGTTCCAGCATTGAAACCGCCTCATATATTCCTCCGTCGCCGGAAAGTTTGCTCGAATATTTATCAAACTGGGAAAAATACTGTCACTACGAAGAAAAAGATCGGCTTGTTCAGTTGGCAATTATTCATGCTCAATTTGAAATTATACATCCTTTTCTGGACGGTAACGGAAGAGTTGGTAGAATCATAATTCCTTTGTTTTTAAAAGAAAAAGGCTTGCTCAAGTATCCGTCGTTATATCTCAGTGAATTTTTTGAGAAAAACCGAAATGAATATTATCAAAAGTTGCGTGATATAACGGAGGAGGGGGCATGGAATGACTGGATAGAGTATTTTCTTTTGGCAGTAACCGTGCAGGCTGAAATCAATGCAGGGCGTGCCAAGCAGGTAGCCAATTTATACGAAATAATGAAAGATACTATTCAGAAGGTTGCCAGAACAAAATCTTCGATTCGGATTCAAGATTTTCTGTTTTCGAAAATCATGTTCCAGACTCCAGATTTTACAAAAGCATCCGGTCTATCCAAGCCACATGCAGCCAGGGTGTTAAAAAAACTCATGAAGCACAACATAGTAAAAATGATTTCACCTGCTAAAGGTCGAAAGCCGGCTGTTTATAGCTTTGCATGTCTTATGGAAATAATAGAAAGCGATCATAGCGTTTTACCTGACCACTACTCCGCTGCACTTAATGGTGAGAGCTAAGCTTTGCCATTGGCTTGCGGCAGTTCCGCGTATATAGTAAAAAATTAAGATGTTACAAAAATCAGAAAGATAGCCCCGCTAATTAAGCCTGGACTCTCCGGTTCAGGTAAACGCAACAGGAGGTGTTGTCATTATGAGCAGTGTGAGTTCCTCTGATTTCCAGAAGGCCGTTAATGTAGGACGTCCGCCCAATGTGGTAAAGCTGTTTCCAAACTCAAAGGCATTGATAGTCAGTGGCAAGTTTATTGACAGGGCAATGCTTAAAAAGGGCAATGCCATGACAATCGCTGCCAATGGCAGGAATCATATCATTATACGTGGTGTGCTGGCAGCCGCCCAGCGCGCAAACGCTGCCATCATAATTGAGATAGCCCGTTCAGAAGGCGGAGCCAATGCATATTGCGCCACCAACTACTGGAATATCGCAAGGCAGGTGGATGCCGTTTGTAATGAGCTTGGCATCACTGTTCCTGTAGCCATCCACGCAGACCATTATGGAATAAAGAAGCCTGATGATGTCTGGCCTGCAAAGGTGGAAATACCTACTCTGTTTGAGGCCGGTATGACCTCCATTGCCATTGAC
>JALWJV010000167.1:16997-19125 GCA_026996955.1 Deltaproteobacteria bacterium | reverse complement strand
ATGTTTCCTCTTACAATAAAGTCAGCGTCATCGCCGGACGCAGAGGCACCGGCAGGAATTACCTCAAGCTGCTCTGTTCCAAGGCGGCTGATCAGCATCTGCTGTATGGCATTACCCAGGTATGCGAATTTCCCTGCCCTTGATGTGTCAAAAGGCAGTACTGTAACGGTGGGTTTTCCTGCAATGGCGGGGCACGACAGGGACGTCAAGAGGAAAATTACGCCTGTCGTTAAAATAAGGAGGTTTTGAAAGAGTTTTTTTGTCAAAATGTGAGTGAATAAATTTATGATGCCGTCTGTTTTATGAGATAGCTGAAGCATTATGCAGCGGCTCCTCCTGTTTCCTTGGCCTTTGCCTTTTTGATTGCAGCCCGAGGTTTCATGAGTTTCATCTTTTTCATCTTTTCGATCAGTGTGGTCCTGTTCATCTTCAAGAGTTTTGCCGCTCGATTCTTAACCCCGTTTGTCCGTTCAAGTGCCTGAAGGATAAGCGTCTTTTCAAACTGTTCAACTGCTTCACTTAGGGAAAGGCCGTCTTCAGGCAGTATTGCAGGTGGTTCAGAAGATTTTGGGATGGGAACATGCCCTGATTTCCTCAAAATGGTTTCAGGTATGTCTGCTATGGTAATGGTAGGGCCATTTGCTAGTATTACAAGGCGTTCCACAATGTTCTCAAGCTCCCTGACATTGCCTGGCCAGTCGTAGGCTTCCAGCATCATCAAGGCATTTTCATCAATGGATTTTACATCAGTGCCCTTTGAGAATTTTTTCAGGAAGTGGTTTACCAGAAGCGGAATATCGCCCTTGCGCTCTCTTAGCGGAGGAAGGTGTATTGGTATGACATTGAGCCTGTAGTAAAGGTCCTCCCTGAATGTCCCCTTGTTGACCGCTTCTTCAAGGTCAATGTTGGTGGCTGCCACTACCCGGATGTCAACATTGATGGTTTTGACCCCGCCAACACGCTCAAAGCAGCGTTCCTGCAGAACCCTCAGCAGTTTCACCTGAAGGGATGGGCTCATCTCCCCAATTTCATCCAGGAATATGGTGCCTTTGTTGGCAAGCTCAAAACGACCTATTCGTGTGCGGATTGCGTGGGTAAATGCCCCTTTTTCATGCCCGAAGAGTTCACTTTCAAGGAGCTCTTCAGGAATTGCCGCACAGTTTATTGGTACAAAAGGCTTTGTCTTCCTGCCACTTGCATAGTGAATGGCATGGGCAATCAGTTCCTTGCCTGTGCCGCTCTCTCCGGTAATAAGAACGGTACTGTCTGTGTGGGCAACCTTGTCAACAAGCTTGAATACCTTTTTTATGGATTCACTCTGCCCGACTATACGGTCATAGCTGTATCTGTTCTGAAGCTCTTCCCTTAGAGATTTGTTTTCTCTCTTAAGGTCCCTAACCTCAAGGGCTTTTTCTATTATGACTACAACTTCGCTTGGTTTAATGGGCTTGCTGAGATAGTCAAATGCTCCCATTCGAAGGGCTTCAACAGCACCTTCAATAGAGCCGAAACCCGTTATCATTATACAGATGGTATCAGGGCTGTTGTTTTTGATGTACTTCAACACCTCCATGCCATTCTTTCTAGGCATGGCAATATCTGTCAGTACAATATCGTAAAAACGGGTATTTATGAGTTCGATGGCTTCCTGGCCGTCTGTTGCCTGATCCACAGCGAAACCCTTGTACTTAAGGATTTCACTCATGGTTGTCCTTATATCAGGGACATCATCGACGACTAGGACAGTTTCGTTTCGCATCGGTAATCCAGGAAGTGCCCTGCGGATTAAAAGCCCAGGGATTTTAATGAACCAAAGTTGTATTGGCAGAAATTCAAGCAGTCATCTGCCATGTCACTGGTAAAATAATTAAGTGGTGGTGGTCTGTCAATGAATTTGTGACATTTTTTTGACGCTTTTTGCAGGTTCCTGGATTGAGTGGTTGTCGTTAAGTATCTATTCAGTGTAGTAAATGGTGTTGTTTTGGAGTGACTTTGAAGAATTTCTTAGTTTTTCTTGGCGAAGCGCAGCCACAAAATCGCGTCTGTCTGAGCGAGGCACGAGGGAGTTTCGCGATTTTGGCGGAGCAAGCCTTAGAAAAACAAGAAATTATTCTCCGGAACGGAAAAA
>JALWJV010000167.1:0-16987 GCA_026996955.1 Deltaproteobacteria bacterium | reverse complement strand
AAAAACAAGATAATATACCAGCCTTAATAAAGTTAATACGCTGAACAGTTACGTCGTTAAAAACCTCAAGGCAGTCTGGCACAAAAAAAGGGGAGCCGGCATTTTGCCGGTTCCCCTTTTGAGCCGCAATCAGGAAGTCTTAGACTTCTTCTACTGTGATTGCGCCTACAGGGCAAACCTCTACACAGGTTTCGCAGCCCAGACAGTCATCTGGCCTGGCGATAACGGGCTTGTCATCCTCAAAGTCATAAACCTCTGCGGGACATGCGTTTACGCATTCCTCATCGCCCTGGCACTTGTCAAAATCGATTGTGATCTGAAACATGGCTTTCCTCCTTGGTTATTTTAGCCGTGAGGCCAATTAGAGCAAATAAACAGTAAACTCATATAGACCAGAACACGGCGGGTTGTCAACCTGTTTTTTGAATGGTTATTCATTATTTTGCACAGACCTGAAGGCACGGGCTGCATTTACGATGTTTTCACCCCATCTTTCATTGCCAAGTGCGTGAATATGGGTATATGTGCCGAAAACATTTCGCACAGCTATTCCTTCAAGGCGATTCTGAAATCCATGCCCGCGCTTCACCATGCAGGTAAACTTTTCCTCTTGTTGGCCTTCAGCCGAAGCGTCAGGCCGTTCTGGCACAGAGTAGTGGAATTCATGCCCTTTAAGAGTTGCCCCGGCACTGAAAAACGCGTTATCTTCTGTCACCTCCAATATTGTGTAGCCGTGTCCTGCAGGCCTTGACTGAACCCTGAAATTCCAGTCAATGATACCGGTCATGGGCCAGGTTCTGCCCTGCCATATAATATGTTTTCCAAGGTACATTAACCCGCCGCACTCGGCATAAACAGGGAGCCCTGCCTCTGCCCGCCTGCGCAGTGAAGTTCGAAAGCCTTCATTATTTGCCAGACGTTCCGCCTGTGTTTCAGGAAACCCCCCTCCAATATAGATGGCATCTACTTCATCAGGGACAAAAGAATCTGATATGGAGTCAAGGAAGATGAGCCTTGCACCTGCCCTCTCAATGGCTTCCAGGTTTTCAGGATAGTAAAATTGAAAGGCACTGTCGCGGATTATGCCAACGCAGGGCTTTTCAGGCCGGGAGCCAGCTTCCTTCGCGGTGTCTGTCAATTTTTTCTTTGAGACAGAAATTCGGGAAATGTCAGGGCCTTTAATGCCTTCTGCAGCAATAGATATTATGCGTTCAAGGTCAAGTGAGTCCCTGACCTTAGCGGCAAGATTATCAAGAAGCTCATCAACCCTGGAATGTTCATCTGCAGGGGTCAGGCCCAGGTGCCGCATGGGAAGCGGATCCTGTTTCATGCGGTAAATGGCACCAATAACAGGAATGTCTGTGTAATATTCAATGCTTCTTGTGATTATATCTTCATGCCTTAGCCTTGCTATGTGATTCAGTATAACACCTGCTATCCTTACGTCAGGATTAAAACCTGCACACCCAGCAACCACTGCTGCTGTTGTCCTGGTGACCTTGGTACAGTCAACAACAAGAAGTACAGGGAGGTGCAGCCACTTTGCAAGTTCTGCCGTGCTGCAGCTTCCGTGAATGTCAACGCCGTCATGGAGCCCCCGGTTGCCCTCAACGATGCTGATAGAGCCCTCCGGCTCCCTTTTCATAAAAGATGCCTCTATTACCTCCCTGTCCATGAGATACGGGTCAAGGTTATAACAGTGGTGTCGGGCCGCCATTGCCATCCAGCGGGCATCAATGTAGTCTGGCCCCTTTTTGAAGGGCACAACGGTTCTGTTTTCCAGGGTAAGTGCCCGGATTAGACCCATGGTTGCGATTGTCTTTCCAGCCCCGCCCTTGACCGCAGCTATCATGATGCCCGGGCGTCTTCGCTGAAATTTTGTTTCTGGATTACTGGTTTCCATGTCCTGTTGCTCCAGACTGACTCGTTATGAAAAAATATCTTTCACCTAAGTTGAGCGATTGTCAGGTTTGCTGCATATCCGCGAAAGAGGGCTTCCCACTATAGTAGGCTATGTGGGAAGACCGATGACAAAGGAGATGCAGTGAAGCTGGCAATCCCGAAGGGTTTCAAAATTGGAAAGCTAAAATCAATGTAATTCCTTTGTAACTGTTCAGCGTACTTATGTGAATAAAGGTTGGTAAATGGTCTTGTTTTTCCGTTCCGGTGAACAATTTCTTGTTTTTCTAAGGCTTGCTACGCCAAAATCGCGAAACTCGCTCGTCCCTCGCTCAGACAGACGCGATTTTTGTGGCTTCGCTTCGCCAAGAAAAACTACGACTTTGTTCAAAGTCACTCCAAAACAAGACCATTTACCACGCTGAATAGATACATTCCTTTCAATTTCATTGGAAAAACAATTTTCCACATTTTGAAACGCTCAACTTAGGTTCCAAGCATTCGCCTGCATTCGGCAGCATAATTGTTGCACTGCTGGTCATCGGGAAACTTGCTTAAAATATCCAGGGCCTCTTTAAACCTTGAGAGGTTCATGAGGCTTATCCCCATGCACGAGTGAATCTGGGGATGGTCCGGAAAGTGACCTGCCCCCTCCCTCAGTATGTCAACCGAACCTGTAAAATCCCTCTGCTTCTGGCGGATAATTCCAAGTCCCAGGTATGCCTTGCTGTCAGGGGCGTATTCAAGTGCCCTGTTGAAAAGATACTCCGCGGTCTGTTCCTTTTGGGGGATCTCAGGGTTTGCAGCATAATCGCCAAAGGCAAAGGTCATACCGAGCCTTGCAAGAAAATCGGCATGAAAGGGGTAGAGTTCAGTAATGTCAACCGGTTTTATCTCTCTTGCATACTGGGGCAGGCTCCTGTGCCAGGCACTTCTGAGCATGCGTCCAAAGGTAAGCACATCTTCCCTTGTGATTTTGGGATCAGTCTCAAAATACATTATATCTTCAATTCGCTTGAGCCAGATATCATCGCTTAAGGATGCTGCCTTCCTCCATGTATTGTAAAGCGCAGTTCCTGGAAACAGGTCAAGGATGTAGAAGATGGCGCTAAGCGGCCTGATTCTGTCCATGAGTTTTATGGATGCCTTTATGGTCTTCCTGGTTTCTCTAGGTGCGCCATAGATAAAGTAAGCCCTTGGAAGTATGCCATAGGCGGTACAGAGGCTGAATGCCCGTTCAGCATCCTGGTCCTTTATCTTCTTGTTGTAGATTGCCCTTATCTTTTGAGACCCGCTCTCCACGCCGAAGCTTATCTGAAGACACCCGGCACGCCTCATCCAGTAAAGCATATTTTCAGAAATGCAGTTTACCCTGGAAATGGCAACCCATGTTATGTTAAGGCCCCGCTCAATAATCTTGCGGCATATCTCAACAACCCGATCCTCCTTTACAGTAAATGTGTCATCAGAAACATAAAAATGGTTGACTCCCTTCCGGTTCAGTAACTCCAGCTGGTCAACAAAATAGTCCGGAGAGTGGAACCTTACCTTCCTCTTCCAGAAGGCGGGCGAACCGCAGAAGGTGCAGTTCCAGGGGCAGCCCCGGGAAGAGACCACGTGCTGAAAGGTGAAGTGCCAAGCAGGGTTTGGCAGGGTGTCTATATCTTCAATAAATTCCCTGGAAGGGGTGCTCAAGACCCTGTTTCCATCTCTGTAAACAAGCCCGTTTATTGATTCAATATTCCGGGAATCGGGATTTGTTATAAAATCAAGGAGTTGTGTAAAGGTGATTTCGCCTTCTCCCCTGATTATGTAGTCTATTTCAGGGAAGTGTTCCATGAGATGACGGTAGAGAAAAGTTGCCCCTGGGCCTCCGAAAACCACCGGGGTATCGGGAAGAAGCTCCTTGGCTATCCGGGCTATTTCTATTCCGCCCCACCGGTTGGCATGCATTATGGAAATGCCTATGAGGTCAGGCCTGTGTTGAAGGAACATCTCCCTGATCTCATGGGGTCTGGTGTTTATATCGTGCCAGTTAAGGATGGTGCAGTCATGGCCAAGCTCTCTCAAAAGCGATCCGATATAGTAGAGCCCTATGGGCACCACCTTGATGTCATAATCTACGACGCGTTCGTCAAGACAATAGGGATTTATTAAAAATATTCGCATGATAACTGATAGTGTTAGATGAAAGTTGGCGCATAATCAAATGCCTGGTCCAGGGGATATTACACCTTCATGCAGGGTTTTCACAGTGATTTGTTATTAGTTTCCACCTCTGCCATAAGTATCTTGACAGGCGAACACAAGTAATCTATACATAGAAAGCTCTGAATGGCCATTCATATAAGCAGGAGTCTCATGTCCTGCCTGATGACTGACGGATATCAAAGCCCGGTTAATGGCTTGTTTGCAGCACCTGCCTGTCTGCATTTCATTCTGGCAGAAGCGGGGAAGCTGCATGATGTTTGTCATTTCAAGGGTGTGCCTTTCAGAGAATTCACCTTGGGTGCTTGACAGCGCCACAGGGTTTTCCTAGGAGGAGTCCGTGGGGAGCGGAGACAAGAAACTTACAGAACTGCTTGAGCAGAAAAAGGGCAAGATCGTTGAGGAGTGGATCAGGAGAATTCACCACACCTATCCCGACGAGACAGCAAACTTTCTCAAAGAGGAAAAGAACGAGTTTGCCAATCCCATAGGCGCTTCAATTCAGCAAAGTGTGTGGCCGCTTTATGACGAAATTATCTCTGGCCACGATTCTGACAACCTATATAAATGTCTGGACTACCTTATCCGCGTCCGTGCAGTGCAGGATTTCACTCCTACGGCTGCTGTGGCAGTGGTCTCTTTTCTGAAGGACATAATGCGGGAGGAACTTCTTGAGACCATTGAAGAACAGGGGCTGTACAGGGAATATCTTGCCCTGGAGAGCAGGATTGATAACGCGGTTATGGCAGCGTTTGATGTCTTCATGAGGTGCAGGGAGAGGGTTTGGGAAGTCAGACATAATGATATTACACAACGGCCCTTTGTGCTTTCAGGGGGCATGTGTGCTTCTTACATGCTCAGGCGTGGCAAGAAGCATCTGGAGAAAATGAAGTGTGGCAAGAACCCAAGTCTAAACTGAAGCGAGGTGTGAGGTAATGGGCATCATTGTATCCCTAGGTGCAGTTTTGGCGATTATGGTAGTAGCATGGATAGGAGGCTCAATATCAGGCCTTCAACCCATCTTCGGGGTTCTGGTACCTTACGCTGCCTTTGCAGTATTCCTGGTTGGATTCTGCAGAAAGGTGGTGGACTGGGCCAAATCACCAGTACCATTCCGAATTCCTACTACCGCAGGACAGGAAGTCAGTCTTCCTTGGATCAAGTCGGCCAAGCTGGATAACCCCAGCACGACAGCCGGCGTAATCGGGCGTATGTTCCTGGAAGTGTTCTGTTTCCGTTCACTTTTCAGAAACACAAGGGCAGACCTCAGATCAGGCTACCTTTACTACAGCCCCTCAAAGTGGCTATGGCTCTTTGCTATAGGCTTCCACTATGCGTTCCTTATAATAGCCTTGAGGCATCTCAGGCTGTTTGTTCATCCGATTCCAGGCTTTGTAGAGACCCTTGATGCAGTTGACGGAATGTTCCAGATAGGAATTCCGCCAATCTATTTGACAGACCTGCTCTTTGTCGGTGCTGTAACTGCACTGCTCTGCCGCCGTCTGTTTCTCTCCAAGGTCAGGTTTATTTCCCTTCCTGCAGACTACTTCCCGCTGTTCCTGCTTCTCGGTATCGGGATTACCGGTCTGCTTATGAGGTTTGTGTTCAGGGTGGATATCGTCTCGGTTAAACAGCTTGCAAACGGGCTGGCCAGCCTGCATCCAACTGTTCCTGACAACATAGGTTCCATTTTCTTTGTGCATGTGGCACTAGTGAGCACCCTGTTTGCTTACTTCCCATTCAGCAAGCTCATGCACATGGGCGGCGTCTTCATGAGCCCCACAAGGAACCTGGCTAACACCAACAGGATGGAGCGTCACGAGAATCCCTGGTGGACACCGCCTAAATTCCACACATATGCGGAATACGAGGATATGTACAGGGATCTTATGAAAGAAGCTGGCTTACCACTTGAAAGGGAGTAAGGATTGATATCATGGCAAAGGAATTAACACCTCAAGAAATGCTGCGGATAGATCTCAGTCCTCCCACACAGGACTGGATGGATATCCCGGTAGAGATTAAACCGGGTATATACTGTTATCCCGCCAAGCCGGAGAAGCTGGAGATTGTGGGCATGCCCAATGCCCATGAGTGGAATCCGCTTGACGAGGACTGGAACCTCCCGGAAGGTTGGAAGGAAACCTTCCTGGAAGGCATGCGGGAGAGGCTGGACAAGCATCGTACCTTCAAGATTTTCATGGACATCTGTGTCCGCTGCGGTGCATGCGCTGACAAGTGTCACTTCTTCCTTGGGTCTGGTGATCCCAAGAACATGCCTGTTGTCAGGGGTGAGCTGATTAGGTCGATTTACCGTGGGGAGTTCACAAAAGCCGGAAAGATACTCGGTCGCCTGGCTGGTGGACGCAAGCTCACAGAAGACGTACTCAAGGAAATATGGTCATACATGTTCCAGTGTACAGAGTGCCGCCGCTGCTCTCTCTTCTGTCCCTATGGTATCGATACCGCAGAGATCACAATCATAGGACGTGAGCTTCTGAACCTGCTGGGCCTCAACATCAACTGGATTCAGGAGCCTGTTGCCAACTGTTATGAGACCGGTAACCACCTTGGTCTCCTGCCCCATACATTCGTACAGAACATCGAATTCCTCCTGATGGACATTGAGGAGTATGTAGGCATCAAGATTGAGCCATCCTTTAACAGAAAGGGTGCTGAGATACTCTTTATCACCCCATCAGGTGACGTTTTTGCCGAACCAGGTATCTATACTCTCATGGGTTACCTCATGATATTTGAGCATATCGGCCTTGATTATACCTGGAGTACATATGCCTGTGAGGGTGGTAACTTCGGCTTCTTTACCTCCCTTGAGATGGCTCAGAGGCTCAATGCCAAGATGTACCACGAGGCAGAAAGGCTTGGCGTAAAGTGGATTCTCGGTGGTGAGTGTGGTCACATGTGGCGTGTTGTTCACCAGTACATGAACACATTCAACAAACCGGTTCCCACAATGGAGGAGCCTGTATCCCCCATTACAGGGACCAAGTTTGAAAATGCCAAGTCTCTCAAGATGGTCCACATGTCAGAGTTCACTGCTGATCTTATCAAGCACGGCAAGCTGAACCTGGATCCAAGCAGAAACGATCACTACAAGGTTACCTTCCATGATTCCTGTAACCCATCCAGGGGTATGGGTATGTTCGAGGAACCGCGCTACATTATTAAGAACGTATGTAACCACTTCTATGAGATGCCTGAGAATACAATCCGTGAGCAGACATTCTGCTGCGGCAGCGGTTCCGGTCTGAATGCCGGTGAGAATATGGAGCTCAGGCTTCGCGGCGGACTTCCAAGAGCAAATGCAGCCAAATATGTCCACGAGAAGTACGGGGTGAACATGCTGGCCAATGTATGTGCAATTGACAGGGCGGTACTGCCTGCTTCAATGGAATACTGGTGTCCGGACATGCAGGTTGCCGGCGTATCCGAGCTTGTGGCCAATGCCCTTATTATGGAGGGTGAGGGACCACGCACCATGAACCTCAGGGGCGAGGAAATACCTGGTATGGCACCTGCTGAGGAGGAATCGGAGGGAACTGAAGATGTATGATACAGGAAAAGTCATAACCGGACTGGTCATATTCGTAGGTATATTCACCTTCGCCTTCTGGTATACAGCCGGGACAGCCGCACCGCGGCCAGAGCCAAAGCTCGATACACCCGAGATCCAGAAGATGGCCAAGAAACAGTGTGTAGAAGATACGCAGTTCATGATTACCACCCATATGCAGCTCCTCAATAAATTGAGAGATCAGGCGTTGAGGGATGGTAACAGGTGGTACGTGAACAGCAAGGGTGAGAAGGTATGGATCAGCCTTCAGAATACCTGTCTGAAGTGTCATTCCAACAAGAAAGATTTCTGTGACAAGTGCCACAACTACGCAGGCGTTGACCCATACTGCTGGGACTGTCATATTGATCCGAACAGGAGTGAGTTATGAGCATGGACAGAAGAGAATTTTTAAAAGCTGCAGGGTTATCGGCTGTAGCAGGTCTGGGGGCCAAGGGCGCCTTTGACCTGTTCATGCCCGGCGATGTTGATGCTTCTGAACATGAAGGGCATTCCGAGCACGGAGAGGGCCATGGCGGTATGGCTGAGGCAGGTCCCAAGGTCAGACTGGCAATGGCAATAGATGTTCTACAGCTTAAAGATCATTCCAAAGTAGATAAGATCAGGGCTGCATGTGATAACGCGCATAATATTCCGCACTGGGACAGCAAGGATGATGAGATAAAGTGGATTTGGGAAGACGAGTATGAGCATGTATTCCCGGATAGCCATAATGAGTATCTTGCTGACGAGGTGAGGGAGCTTCCGTTCCTCCTCATGTGCAACCACTGTGACGATCCTCCTTGTGCCAGGGTTTGTCCGGTTGAGGCTACATTCAAACGCCCTGACGGCATTGTCGCACAGGACTACCACAGGTGCATTGGCTGCCGCTTCTGCATGGCAGCTTGTCCTTACGGGTCCAGGAGTTTCAACTGGTTTGACCCGCGTATTCCACTCAAGGCAGAGGGCAGGAAACTCAATCCTCGTTTCCCCACCCGTATGCGAGGAGTTGTGGAGAAGTGCAACTTCTGTGTTGAGAGACTGGCAGAGGGAAAGAAGCCCGCCTGTGTTGAGGCGTGTCCGGATGTCATGATTTACGGTAATCTTGCGGATCCGAACTCCAAAATACGCAAGGTGCTTCGTGAGCGAGTGTCCCTGAGACGAAAGCTTGAACTCGGGACCAAACCATCAGTGTTCTACTTAGTGTAGGGAGAGGTTGTCATGATTGAGAGGGCCTTAAAAGGATCACCAAAGTACTGGGGCTGGGTATTCTTCCTGCTGGCAGTTATTTCAGTGGGATTCATGTGTTACCTGTACCAGCTCAAGAATGGTCTCGGGATCACAGGCATGAGCCGTGACATCTCCTGGGGCGTTTACATTGCACAGTTTACCTATTTCGTCGGTGTGGCAGCAGGCGCGGTCATGCTGGTGATACCAAAATATCTTCACCATTATCAGAAATACGCCAAGATAGTTGTATTCGGAGAGTTCATAGCAATTGCAGCGGTAACCATGTGTCTGCTCTTTATCATCGTAGATATCGGGCAGCCCATGAGGATGCTTAATGTTTTGCTTCATCCAACACCGCATTCAATGCTCTTCTACGATATGATTGTTCTGAATGGCTATCTGGCCATTAACATAATAGTTGGTTACAACACTCTTCTGGCAGACAAAAAGGGGCTTCCCTGTCCAGGCTGGGTAAAGCCATTTATCTATCTGTCAATACCCTGGGCCATCAGTATCCACACTGTTACAGCGTTCCTGTACGCAGGTGTTCCAGGACGTCACCTGTGGTTAACTGCAGTTATGGCTCCCAGGTTCCTGGCTTCAGCTTTTGCTGCTGGCCCATCACTTCTTATTATGCTTCTTCTCTTTGTGCAGAAGGTTAGCAAGTTCAGGGTTGACCCTGAGGCAATTCAGTCAGTTGCCAAGACTGTATGCTATGCAATGATCGTGAACGTGTTCCTCATGTTCATGGAGTTCTTCACAGCATACTACAGCCATATTCCAGGCCACATTGCACCCCTTGAGTACCTCTTCTTTGGTCTTCATGGGCATGATTCACTTGTTGGCTTCATGAGATTCTCCATGCTGGCTGGTTTTGTCGGGATCGGTATCCTTCTCGTTCCTGCGCTTCGCAGGCAGAATGGATGGCTTATCGCCGGTGTTGCCTCAGTATTCATTGCAACCCTCATCGACAAGGGAGTTGGTCTTGTAATTGGTGGTTTCATTCCCAACCCCTTTGAGACCATCACTGAGTACAGTGCAACTATGCCTGAAATTATGATTGCAATTTCAATCTGGGCTGTAGGGGCTCTGGTACTGACCATACTCTACAAGCTAGCACTTTCTGTAAGGGAGGAACAGCAGATAGCCTAAGTTGTTCCAACAGCCTTTGAATTTATCAAGCCCGCTTGCAAACGCAGCGGGCTTTTTTTGGTATGGGAGGCTATGTATGGCCTTCATTATGAAATTCGCAAATCATTGCATCCTTCATCTCCTCTATCTCCCGGCTGTACATTGCCGCCGGAAGTGACTGCCTGCACTCCGTGCAGACTACTGTTGCCCCGGCTCATCTTCCTTTTATTTCTGCTGGCTCGCCGCAGAACTTGCATTTGAGTGTGTGATTGGCGTGTTTCTCCGTTTTGGTTGTGTCCATATTGGTGTCCTTTTTGTTGTACCTAGATTGAGCGTTTCAAAATCTGGAAAAATGTTTTTTCAGTGACATTAAAAGGAGTTATGTCAACTATAGCTTTCCAGTTTTGAAACCCTTCGGGATTGCCGTATTTACTGCATCTCCTTTGTCAGAGGAATTCCCATATAGCCGACTATTATGGGAATTCCTCTTTTGCGGATCTGCAGCAAATCCGACAATCGCTCAATCTAGGTTGTAATTACATGAAAAAGCTATCTGTCCCTGCCTGTTTATGTTAAGAATAGGCGGTCAGTAATGGAATTCGTTTGGGTTTCATGTTATTTTTATCAGTCAATCATAACTAATCAATGAATATATCAGGAGGCAATATGTCAGAAAATAAAGGCAGCACAGAAATGCTGGCCGCAGTAGAAAAGGAAGTTCAGGAAAATCCCCAGTCAGTTGTAGCACTGCACCGGCTTGCACTTGTATATGCCCGTTTGGAACGGTTCGATGATGCAATAAATACCTTCAAAAAGGCCCTTGAAATTGATCCCTTCTCCTTTGAGCTCAGGGTCAATCTTGGAAGTCTTTACTTTCAGACAGGAAAAATTCAGGAGGGCATAGAGCAAAACAAGGAGGCACTGAAAAGCCATCCCGGTTCAGCAGAGGCAATGGCCAATATCGGGGCTGCATACTTGCACCTTGCCAAGTGGGAGGATGCTGCCAAGTATCTCCAGATGGCACTGGAAAAGAATCCTGACATGGTTCCTGCCCTTACAAGCCTTTCCACAGTGCTTGTTGAGCTGGACCGTCTTGATGAGGCAATAGATGTTGCTCGTAAGGCGGTTAGTCTTGCCCCTCGTTTTGGTGTAGCGCATAACAACCTTGCCGTAGCCCTCTACTACAAGGGCAAGTACAAAGAGGCTTCAGAGGCAATTAAAGAGGCAAAGAAGTACAAATATCCTGTTCATCCGGAGTTTGACAAGAAGCTGGCAGATAAACTCTCTGAGACCTACGCATAGGAGCCCGCAATGGCAAGAGGTCTTGATTCCATAAAGCCCTTGTGTCCTTTCTGTGATGAGCCGCTTAAAAGGCCCCGCGAAATGGAACCGGCCCGGCTTGGGGACTTTGGATATGGCAGGTGTGATGGTTGTGGTGCGGTATATGTCCATGACGTTACCGGTTTCAACCTTGGCGCAGCCCTTGTGGAGGCTCTGGGTTTTGCCTGTAATGATAACTGGGATATGGCATGGGATCTTATGCCTGATGAGGATTATCAGGATGTCCTAATCGAACATTACGACGTTGACTCCCATCGCATTTATCCCTCTGGGCATGATAATCAGGGATCCCGGGTTCGGGGTGCGTTGAGTTTCATCCGGCTTCTGGATGATGTTCGTGAACTCACTGATGAGGGTGTTAAACAGCGCATGGAAGAGAGCGCTGAGCCAGCCAAGCCCCTTAAGGTCCCGGCAGGATCCGGGCCTTCTAGCAAGAAAATTCGTTTCTCCAAGCGTGACGTACAGGACGCAGTAGGTCAGCGGGACATGTCCAGGCTCATCGCCATGGCCATGCGTGATTCACTTGTTCTCCGGAAGATTCAGCGGCTCATATATGCCGCTGATGAGGAGACCAAGTGGAACGCAGTCCTGATGCTTGGAGGCGTTGCAGGTGCTTTGGCCAAGTCCCAGCCAAAGGTGGTGGGTGACCTGGTGCGCAGGATGCTGTATGCAGCTAATGACTCCGCTGCGGCAAGTTGGGGCACCATTGAGGTTGTTGGAGAGATAATCCGCCATCAGCCTGCAGTTTACGGCTCCTTTGTCCGTCACATACTTGGGCTTATGTCTGATAAACCGTCCATACCCGCCATCCTGTGGGCGCTTGGAAGGATTGGAGAGCTTTATCCCAAACTTGTCAAAAGTGCATCCTTTTTCCCGCTCCTGGATCTCCTTGACTCAGAAAGTCCGGAGGTAAGGGGGCTTGCTGTCTGGGCACTTGGCAGAATGAAATCAAAAGAGGCGCTTAATGCATGCCGAAGGCTCTGCAGTGATGGACAGGAGCTTTCCATGTTTGATGGGCGGGTGACCAGACATACTATAGTTGGAGAGTTAGCCCTTGAGGCAGTTAATCATATTGAAGATAATGAGGCCAAGCCTGATGAGGCTGGGGCCGCAGGAGGAAATATGCAGGAAACAGGTAATCAGCAAACAGGTCCGGATACCCGGGAAGGTGCTGTTCAGGGTGAAAATCCCAGAGTGATACAGGCAAGAACAATGTATCAGGAGGCAGACATACTGAAAAACCGGGGGCAGTCCCTTGATGCCCTGGATAAATTTGAGCAGGTCCTTGCCATATTTGACGAGGAAGGCTGCGCCTATGAGGTTGCCAATGTCTGCGAGAAAATAGGCGATCTGCACATAATGCGCGGCAATTTCCAGGCTGCTCTCTCACCTTATCAGAGGACGCTCGCTATATGTGAAAAACACGAGGATAAGGTGAGTACAGTAATTATCCTGGAAAAAATTATAGATGTTTACAGGCAGCTTAAGGAGTGGGAAAAGGTGCTCCCATACTATTTCAGGGCCTTGGAGCTTGTGGAGGAGCTCAGGGAAGTTAAACGCTCAGCACTGTTCCTGGCAGGAATTGCTGACGTATATGAGCGTCTTGGAAGGCTGGAGGATGCCCTGGATGGATATACCCTTTCCGAGAAGCTGTACCGCAATATGGGCGCACGGGAGAAGGCAGATCTCCTTGCCGATGGAATCAAGCAGCTTAAGGCAAGAATAGAGGCTGAGAAATAGGTGGAAATGTCACGTTATACGCAGGACAGATATGCATGGCTGTCCTGTCCTGCGTATTTGTGAATCTTAACAAAGATACTGTATCACGAATCACGTTCCGACAGAAGAACAGCTGCTACTGGCCAGCGCTTCTTGCAAAGCTCAGGGTCAATGCTTTCTGACATCAGGTATAGCTCCTTCTGCACAGGGGCGAGCTTGATTGTGGGGTAGGAGACCCCGGGGTTAAATCCTGAGAGGCGGCAGACATGGCCCCTGCCGTCAATTTCTGTTGGGACACCATAGGTCCTGCAGTTCACTGGCCTTGCTGCATAGGCAATGCATGTGTCATTGTCATCAAGCAGCGGACACCTGATCCTCACCCTGCTGATGTCAAGCTGTTCCTTAATCATTTTATCCCACTCATTCATAGCCTTCTGTGCATTTTTCAGTGCTTTGCGTCTGAGCTTGCGCGGCAGAGTTCGAAATACGCTCAAAAGGTAGTATCCTTCAACCAGGGATACGTCAAAGGCAGCATGGCAGCAGTCAGAGCAGCCTTTCTTGCATTTTACCTCTTTAGGGAACTCTCCTGCTATTTGCGACGCTGTCCTGTCTATTGTATCGTATAGGGCTTGCAGTCTGGTAAACATTTTATTGGCCTCTGATTGACATTTGTAAATTTAGTGTAGATGGTATGTAACTGTTCAGCATTCTTCCGAGTCACTCCAAAACAAGACCATTTACTACGCTGAATAGATACGATGGCAAAAAGAAAGGAGATAGTACAATTACTACGAAAAGCAATTCTAATCCAACCCAAGGTTCATGCAAGAGGTGCGGGACATGTTGTTCAAGCGGCGGTCCTGCCCTTCACATGGATGATATTGAACTGGTAACTGAGGGAAAACTCCTTCCTGTTCAGCTGATTACCCATCGCAAGGGTGAACCTGCTTGGGATCCTGCCAAGGGTGAGTTGATTTCCCTGCCGCAGGAGATGATAAAGATAAGGACTGTTGAGGGGGGGAGGGCTTGTATGCTTTATAATGCCGCAGCCAAGGCGTGCAGCATATATGAGCATCGGCCAGTTGAATGTGAAGCCCTCAAGTGCTGGGATACTGCAGACATTGAGGCGATGTTTTTGAACGAGCTCTTGACTCGCAGGGTACTTTTCAACCGTTCTGGTACCTTAATGCAACTGGTGGATGCTTACGAGAAGGCGATTCCTGTTGATGACATACTCTTTTTTTGCAGCGCTTCCGTCAGTAAGGAACCAAAGGACAGGGCAAGGGCTACGAAACACATGGAGCTTGTTGCAAGGATCGATTCCCAGTTTCGAGAGCAGGCGTGCAAGACCCTGGGACTGGGAAAGGATGACCTGCTGTTCTACTTCGGGAGTCCGGCAGCAGATATCTTTAAACGTGTAAAGAAAATGCAGGAGAAATAAAAAAAGCCCTCTTTTGGAGGGCTTTTTTTATTTCTATTGTCAGCCTTGACTAATCATCACCGCCAAACTGCTCTTTTTCGGTTTTGCCGAAACCTGGAACACCGTACATTGTGGTGCTTCCTGATGAGAAGAACTCCAGTTTCCCTTCGTTAACAAGGGCATTTGCAGCCTTCTTGATCTCTCTCGGTTTGGCATCGGGATCAGCCTTGTAGAGATCCTTGATGTACATCTTGGACTTATGAGCTGCCTTTTTAGTGGCGAATGCCAAGACTTTTTCTTTGAGTTCGTCGATATTAACTGCCATGACGTTACTCCTCCATTATTAGAAGTTGTCGGTATGTACACTCCACTTGAACTGTGTAGTGGTGTGATAGGTGTCGTAAGCGAGGCGGTAATCGTCAATGGACTTGTCGGTGAAGGGAATGTCACATTTCTCGTAGAAGCGCTCCCAACCAATGCGCTCTGCCCACTCGCCAATACGCTCATACTTACGTGCGTCAGAAGCGTAAACTTCGATGATCTTCTTTATGGTCTTGGTAACAGATGGCCAGCGAGGAGGCTCATTGGGGATGTAAGGAATAACCAGCTTGGAGAACTTGGGTGCACTTACCCTGTTGGAGATCTTACCACCAACCAGAATTGCAATACCGTCACCATCCATGTCAGCAAGAGGCATAGCGGGGCACATGGTGTAGCAGTTACCGCAGAACATACAACGGTCTTCCTTAACGCGGACTGTCTTCTTCTTTTCGCCGTCAATCTCTACTGTGGCAGGCTTGATGGCTCCAAGAGGACAGGCTGCAACTGCCAGCGGAATCTCGCACACACCTGTAATACGGTCGTCCTCGATGAACGGAGGCTTACGGTGTACGCCCAGGATAGCGATGTCTGAACAGTGAACAGCACCACACATGTTGAGGCAGCATGCCAGAGCGATGCGGACCTGTGCAGGAAGCTTGTGGCTGCCGAAGTAGTCGAATATTTCGTCCATAACTGCCTTTACAACACCTGATGCGTCTGTGGCAGGTGTGTGGCAGTGTACCCAACCCTGGGTGTGAACGATGTTGGTAATGCCAGCGCCGGTTCCGCCTACAGGGAACTTGTAAGAACCACCGGGGAACTTGCGTCCCATGAGGTCGTCCTTGAGAGCGCGCATCTTCTCTTCGCTGTCAACTGTGAACTCGATGTTGTTACGGGTTGTCCAGCGAACTGAACCCTCAGAGTACTTGTCAGCGATATCACAGATCTCGCGGATTGTGTCAGTAGTGATGAGACGGGGAGAAGCACAGCGAACTGCATAGCATACGTCGCCAGTTTCACTCACGTACTTGATTACGCCGGGCTCTACGATCTCATGGCTCTTCCATTTGCCATAGTTGTTCTTGATTACCGGCGGGAAGAACTGCTCATAATGTGGTGGGCCGATATCAGTGATCCGGTTAGCCATTGGCTTTGCGGGATCATAGAGTTTTTCGGCAAGGTCCTTGTCGTAAGGCTTGGCGACAGTGTCTTTAATATTACAACCTGGGTTGTCTGCCCATTTTTCTGCGAACATATCTTTAATTACCTCCTGTTAGGTTCAGATTAAGCAGCGTGCCTTGCGCGGAATTCCTTGATGTCGCGATCCCAACCACCCTCAACTTCATCTGCGCTCCAGAAGACGTAGGGGTTGGACCTGGGCTCTTTAACATGCTGCGGGATAGGCTTAACGCCAGCACGACGGAAGAGCTCCTGCAGTGACTGACGCTGTATGAGCTCACCGAAACGCTCACGGTTCTTGCCTTCTTCCATCCACCAATCCCAGATGTTCTCAACGAATTCCTTGAACTCGTCAAGGTCGTCTTCCATCTTGATGAACGGAATTACCAGTGTTGACATCTGAGCACCGTCCAGGATCGGGGCCTTGGCACCGGTGAGGATTGTTGCGCCTGTGTCTGTGCCTGGGCGAAGAGCAGCGGGCATTACGTTGATGCAGTGCATGCAGCGTGTACACTCGCGGTTGTCGATCTTGAGCTCATCGCCTTCCATCCACATACAACCTGTGGGGCAAAGGTCAATTACTTCTTTCTGAATGTCGAATGCACCCCAGTCCCTGTCGCTGTGTGCGCCACCGTTAGGTGCGATCTCTCCGCCGATGTAAGCCTTTACTGCCTCCTGGTCGATGCGGATATCGTCTCTCCAGGTACCGATGATGGAGCAGCATGAGCGTGCAATAGCTGCAACACAGTCGTTGGGGCAGCCAGATACCTTGAATTTGAACTTGTAAGGGAATGCAGGCCTGTGAAGCTCATCCTGGTAGGTCTGGGTCAGGTTGTAGCAGATCTCCTGAGTATCAAGGCATGACCACTCGCAGCGGGCCTTACCGATGCAGCAGGAGGGGGTACGCAGGTTTGAACCTGAACCACCGAGGTCAACGTCCATCTGATGGGTGAGATCGTAGAATA
>JALWJV010000166.1 GCA_026996955.1 Deltaproteobacteria bacterium | reverse complement strand
CCGATACAGTGTTCAGCGCCCGTGTATTCGCAGAGCCGTCTTTCCAGTTCCTTTACTTCCGGACCAAGAATATAGCGGCCGTGATGCAGAACCTGGTGTATGTTTTTTTCAAGCTCCGGCCTGATCTGATCCTGCTGGGCTTTCAGGTCAATAAATTGAACGTGAGTATCCTCTGAATCCTGGGTTATCCATTCTATGGCCTCAGGTACAGAGCATGTATCAATCATTCCCAGGGTATCGAACCTGGCATCATTGGTTACTATTCTTTTTTGTCCGTGAAGATGGCTAAAAGAAACGGCTATCTGCGCATCCTCAAGATCAAATGCTTTCTTTATGACCTTATCTTGTTCAAAGGAATAATTACTCAAGAGAGATACGTCTTCCAACAGCAAGAGCAGCAATTGTTTTGCAAGCTCTTTTGCTCTATTTTCCAATGCACCTTCCTTTTTGAGTTGATTAACCAGTACGTATTCAATTATTCCCAGGCTCGAAGCAGAAAGCCACAGTAGAACGTCAAGGACTCGACTCGTTTCTATTAGCCGGTCTATTTGCTCGTAATTTCCACGCTTTAACCAGAGATCAAGAACAATATTTACATCCAGGAGAAGGTGTTTCATTTTCCGTATTTTTCCTCAATGTGAGAATGCCAGACAGCCTTGTCATGGTTTGAATTACTTGCAGGCCTGGGGTGGGCGTATTCTCCAAGTATGGCGTCGATACGATCCCTTAGTTTCGTTTTTGGGGCCTCAGCCTTCTCAAATTCATCATCCGAAACAAATATTTTTATTTTGACCCGTTTAGTTTTAAGTTTTAAGGGCTGAAGCGGAATGAGTACACCATCCTTGAAAATAGTCTCTATTTGCATAATATGACCTTTCCTTTTTCGAGTTTGTACCTGTCTCCTGTATGAGGACATTCATCACTTGGCGCCTTAGTGTCTTTGCGTGACCGTTTCTGCAATTGCCACAATCTGCTCGTCCTGGAGATAAGCGTGCATTGGCAGGCTGAATATCCTCCGGGCACTGTCCATGGCCACGGGCATGTCCTGGGGCTGATAGCCAAGATACGCAAATGCTGTCTGAATGTGCAGAGGCTTTGGATAATAGATCATGCTGGGATTCCTGCATCCTTCAACGCCGCCTGAATATCACCGCGCTGTTTTTCGGTTTCTGCAAGCATGGAATACTGTGCCCAGGCCGATCTGAAATCCTCCGGGATGTGGGGAGGGATGATTTCGGCCTTTTTGTCGGCAATCAACCCGGTGTATCTTTCTGCAACCTTCTGTTTTGCGTCAAGTTCATTATCGAAGATATCAAGTTTGGTAAGGAGAATCGCCGCCTGCATGGTATGAAGCCTGGCATTGAGACCTGTTCTTATATTATCATACTTGTCCTTACCCTTGCCATGCACACGGATTGATTTAAGTGCTTCTGCCAACTGGTCATCGTCGGTAAAGATAGCTCCGCCATCACCGTATCCGCCGAGGGGTTTGGCTGGGAAGAAACTAGTAGCCGTAGCGTGTCCCAGTGTTCCGGATCTTTTACCCTTGTATTCACTTCCAAACCCCTGGGCACTGTCCGAAAGCACCTTCAAATCATATTTTTTTGCCAGTTCCATTATGGGATCATAATCAGCAGGCAGGCCAAAAAGATCCACAGGGATAATGGCCCTTGGGACCATCGCCTTAACGCCCGGGGGCAGCTTTGGCAGAGGATGAATTGACGGATCGTTTTCTTTTACCGCCCTGATGGCCAGTTCAAGCCTTTGAGGATCAATATTAAAGGTGCGGGGATCGATATCCACAAAGACAGAAGTTGCACCAAGTAGCTGGATTACCTCGGCAGTGGCAATAAATGTAAAGGGGGTGGTGAAAACAGCGTCCCCTGGCCCGATTCCCCATGCCATGAGTGGCATGAGAAGCGCGTCCGTGCCGGATGAAACGCCAACGCAGTGTTCAGCACCCGTGTATTCGCAGAGCCGTCTTTCCAGTTCCTTTACTTCCGGACCAAGAATATAGCGGCCGTGATGCAGAACCTGGTGTATGTTTTTTTCAAGTTCCGGCCTGATCTGATCCTGCTGGGCTTTCAGGTCAATGAAATGCAACTTGCACTCTTCAGCAGGCAATTGACAGTATTGCTCTGGAGAAATCACTTTTTCAGGGTACTTACTCAGTAATAATTTATCTCGGCTCAGCAGTTTAATGCTGCCTTCAGGAAAACGATCAAGGGCTCGGATGAGCTGTTGATCTTCGGGGTCATCTGCGCCAAATACATCTCCCTCGTTCGCAAGGGCGGCAAGCCAATTCATTTTGCTGCTAAATATTGCTAATAACTTTCGGGCGATTTGCAGCGACATGGATCCGGTAAGGGAGCAGCCGTCAAGTTCTTTTAATCGGACCAACTCCGATGCCACGGTAAATTCCAATGTTTGCACAGAACCGGTGTAAATCCAGGGGGAACAGCCGTCGGCAAAACACTTTTCCAGAGAATCACACGACAATTTGAAAAAGGGCTTCCGCCTGGCGCAAATGTCCACAATGATGTTAACGTCAAACAGAATATGCTTCATGCCGGTCGTCCTTGTTCCCGGCGATACTGGCTTCGTAATTCAAAAGCTGCAATACGTTCTTTTTGTTTTTCTGTGAGTTCCGGTAAATGAGCATCGGGCGGCAAGGGTGAGTTCAGGATAGCGTCTAAGTCGTCAAGCATTGGCTGGATATGTGGACGTGAACCTTTTTCGTCGGGTTCTGCCGGGCTACTTGTTCCTGTTTGTTTTTTTGTTTCTATTACCTCATCCGGAAGTATTACTTGAACAGGAAAGCGTTTATGTCTTAGATGAATGGATTTGGAGAACTCCAATTTCCCTTTATTGTAAAAAGCTTCTACTTGCATATTGTCACCTCTCTTGCCCTAGTTTGTCTCAGGAAAAGACGCTAAGATGCCAAGTTTTTTTGCGTTGTTGTGGCTTTGCGTGAGATAAGCAATCATCAGTCTATTATAGATACCTTTCCATTATCAAGCTTATATTTTTCCCCGGTATGAGGGCATTCGTACTCTCCCTCTCCTTCGAGGGGCAATGCCAACTGTTCTCCGTACCTGCTCATCCAGCCTGTCTGTCTGGCCGGATTCCCGACCACCAGAGCAAAATCAGGCACGTCTCTTGTAACAACTGCTCCAGCCCCGACAAATGCGTATTGGCCAATGGTAATTCCGGCAACAATAGTGCAATTGGCTCCCAGAGTTGCCCCTTTTTTGACAAGAGTTTTTCTGTACAGGTTTTTTCTTGGAAATTCACAGCGTGGATTGTAAACATTGGTAAATACCATACTGGGGCCACAAAATACATTGTCTTCCAGTTCAACACCTTCATAGACAGATACATTATTCTGAATCTTGCATCCATTGCCTATAGTTGCATTAGGCCCGACAACCACATTCTGTCCTATATTACAATCCCTGCCTATGCTCGACCCCTTCATAATGTGGCTGAAATGCCAGATCTTGGTATTCTCACCAATTTTTACCTTCTTATCAATAACTGCTGATTCATGGGCAAAATAACGGTGTTCTGAAAGATACGACCTCGTAATGGAAATTTTTCTTTCCTGTTCCAAGGATGCCTGGCAGGCATTAAGAACCTTCAACACCCGCAACCCCTCTTCTCCGTCAGTACGGGGAGTGTTTCGAACTGACATACATTCCAGGAAGTGGGCACATTCAGCCCGCAATGGCTCATCCTGCGAAACAGTAATGAATTTGCCTTCCGCTTTATGGGCAACAGGGACATTCTCCTGCCAGTCAATGGAATGGGGAAAAATCTGCAACTTGTTCTCCCAGGGGACAGTATCATCAAAGACAGCCATCTGATTATCACCCACAACTACTAGTTTCTGCTCCTTGAAAGGATGTAGCCAGGAAACAAATATGTGTGCACGAATCCCGCTGGCAAAATTGAGCAGGGTGACCGTGGTGTCGGCTATCCGGCTGTGCAGGAAATTCCCTCCCTGGGCGCGGACGGTTTCGGGCATTTCACCTGTAAGCCCCAGAATTACCGATACATCATGGGGGGCAAAGGACCACAGCACATTCTCTTCCCGACGCAGTTTGCCGAGATTGAGACGATTAGAATAGATATACTGGATACGGCCCAGCTCTCCCTTATCAACCAGATCTTTCAGCTTCAGTACTACAGGATGATACCACAGTAGATGCCCCACCATAAGTATGCGCCCCTTTTCGCGGGCAAGCGCATTAAGCGAGCTACCCTCATCTTCAGAAAGACAGAGAGGCTTTTCAACATATACGTCCTTGCCAGCAAGCATGGCCTCCCGGGCAAGTGCGGCGTGAGATGGTGCAGGCGTGGAAAGAGCTATCCCCTCTATTTCCGTATTTTTCAACAAGTCGCTGAAGCTTACCGTACCTTGAATGCCATCATATTGTTTTAAAAAACTTTTCAGAGTATCAGGGTTTACATCACATACAGTATGAAGAGCGCCGAGATTAAAAAAATTCCTGACAAGATTCTTCCCCCAATATCCTGTACCAACAACAGCTATATTTTTTTTATTCATTCTTCTCCTCTTTCGTAACGGGAAAAAGGGTCAAGTCTGTGTTTGCCCCCTTTTCAATAATTCCATCCATTCTATATACTTAAAAATGCCATTGTCTGCCTGGCTCAAATCCTTGAAAAGGGTATGATAGAGAGACTGACCTTTCAAGATATGAAAGAATTACTCTGCTACCCCATTGTCCCAAAAGTTTCCTTTATGATTCATACTCTGCACAAATCCCCCCATTTTTAATAATACTCGGAAGGCATTGCTTGCATACTGCACTCTCCTATCGCTGTGTGCCATAACCCATACCTTATCAGATACATGAACTGTAAAATTAGGATATAGTTCTCTGCTACTGACTCTTAATGTCTGGAATCTGCTGTAGTGTTTTCTCAATGGCACTTAAGATTATTTTCCCTAATCATGGACTTCCTTCATCTCTTTGCGCTCGACGTATAGTTCCAGATATCCTCTGTCATCTCCTTGCGATTTCACCGAAAAAATAATTTTCCACATTTTAAAACGCCCAATATAGGG
>JALWJV010000165.1 GCA_026996955.1 Deltaproteobacteria bacterium | reverse complement strand
AAGCAGGACCTGCCCATCAGCAGGGCGGCAGACAGGGTGCTTTTCTGGATTCGCCAGATAAAAAGCTACGAGGTATCATTCTTTAACAGGTGCGGTATCCGTATAGAATTCGATGACACAGCGCTGGACAGGCTGCTTGAAGGCTGCAAGTACGATTCAGGCAGTCTCTACACCCAGTGTGAGCGTCTTATAAATATCCTGGAATATGGCCTGACCATGGTTAAGGAGCGTTCCGGACAGGATGTATTCCATATCTCATCTGAAGTTGTAGAAAACCCCGAATTATATATTAACAGACTGATACGAAAGAGTTACACATCCGATTCATAGGAGGTGCCTGCTTTTACAGACTCTCAAATTGATCCGGACATGCGTGGGGCCGTATGCCCTGACAGCACGGCCCTGTTGTCAGGGGCCGGTGCCGGTTTTTGTGCCTGATCCTGAAGGATTGGAGCTGTTTTTGGGGAGGATCGGGCAGTCAGGTCTTTGGCAGGTTGCTACAGGAGAGGAATTTATGGCTGTGAAGAAGATTCTTCTGGTTGATGACCGGAAGGATATACAGGAGATCCTGCAGGAGTACGGGGAAGAAAAACGCGGGGAGATTATCATTTCAGAAAACGGGCAGGATGCCCTTGACACTGCCAGGGAAGAAAAGCCCGGGCTGATTCTTGTAAGAAAGGACATACCGGCACTGGATGCCCTTTCAGTAAGTGTTCTGCTAAAAGAGACCAAAGATACTGCCAAAATACCGGTGGTGGTAATCTGTTCCGGTGCCACATCAGATGAAAAAGAGCGCTTTCGGGATGCCGGGGTTGCGGGGTGTATTGAAGAGCCCCTCACCAAGGAAAAGGTGGCAGAGGCGCTGGATAAATGGATCTGATACTCAACCGTCGCTGGAAATACAGGTTCAAGGAAGGAGATAACTCTCATGATGTACCCTGATTACAGACCACGGCGCCTCAGGCGCAATGAGGCTGTCCGCTCAATGGTGCGTGAGACCTCGCTGGGGCTTGAACACCTTGTATATCCCCTTTTTGCTGCCCCTGGCAAGGGAGTAAGGGAGGAGGTAGGGGCAATGCCCGGCTGCTTCCAGATGTCTGTTGATCAGATTGCCGAGGAGGCGCGCAAGGTACATGATCTGGGAATCAAGTCTATCCTTCTCTTTGGCATACCTGAAAAAAAGGACGCACGGGGCTCCCATGCCTGGATCAGCAAGGGTGTGGTTCAGAAGGCAGTGGCGGCAGTGAAAAAGGCCGTCCCTGATCTTTATGTAATCACAGATGTATGCCTATGTGAATATACCTCCCATGGCCACTGCGGGCTTCTTAACAGTTCAGATTCCGGAAAGGGCAGCGGAAAGAAGTGCGGCTGTAAAAAGGGAAAAGACAATCCCAATGTGGAGATAAATAACGATGCCACCCTGGAGCTTCTCTCCAAGGTAGCGCTTTCCCACGCACGGGCCGGCGCTGACATGGTAGCGCCCTCTGACATGATGGATGGCAGGGTAGGGGCAATTCGTGAGACCCTTGATGAAAACAACTTTGATTCCATCCCCATAATGTCATACGCCGTAAAGTACGCATCCTCCTTCTACGGGCCCTTCCGTGAGGCTGCCGAGTGTGCGCCACAGTTTGGCGACCGGCGGGCATACCAGATGGACCCGGCAAATTCCAGGGAGGCCTACAGGGAGGCAACTCTGGACATGCAGGAGGGGGCGGATATCCTCATGGTCAAGCCGGGTATGCCCTACCTTGACATAATTCACATGCTGAGACAGGAGTTTCCGCTTCCTGTTGCTGCATACCAGGTCAGCGGGGAGTATTCCATGATAAAGGCGGCAGCCCTTAACGGCTGGATTGATGAAGAGCGGGTGGTCCTGGAATCCCTGCTCTGTTTCCGCCGTGCAGGTGCTGATATTATCATTACCTATTTTGCAAAGGATGTTGCCCGCTATCTTTCCTGATGCCTTCTGACAGGCTTCCCAGGGCCTTGGCAGCACTTGGCCACAAGGGGTTTCCCCTGCTGCTTGCCGGACAGGTGGCTGCGCTCATGGGCACATGGATACAGGCAACAGCCCAGCGCTGGCTGATCCTTGAGCTGACTGATTCACCCCTTGCAGTAGGTGTGCTGGGGGCGGTTGCCGGGTTGCCCATTCTGCTCTTCGCATTCTGGGGGGGCTGGCTTGCGGACAGGCTTCCAAGGATAACCTTCCTCAGGATTATCCACCTGATTGTGCTTATGCAGTCAGTGGTGTTTGCCGTCCTTGTCCAGTTTGGGCTCATCAATGTTTACGAGGTGCTGGTCCTTGCCTTTATGCTTGGCGTGGGCATGGCATTCGAGGTTCCTGCACGCCAGTCTGTTGTGTTTGACCTGGTAGGGCGCAGGGACATCACAAATGCCCTTGCACTTCATTCCACCACCTTTAATCTTGCCAGGTTTTCAGGCCCTGCTATTGCAGGAATCCTCATGGGTGCAGGCGCACTCTATGCCTGCTTTTACATAAAGGCAATCTCCTGCATAGTAGTAATCCTGCTGCTTACGGCAGTTGCGCGGGTAAAGCCTGAGGTAAACACACTTCCGTCAGAGGAGGGTGAAAAAAAGGCATTCCTCCGTTCCATAGGTGAGGTTTCACGTCTGGTCCGTGGTCACAGCGTCATGGGGCCCCTGATGATTATTGTCATACTCTTCAGTATCCTTCTTCTGCCCTATACAATTCTGCTCCCCTCACTTGGAAGAGATATTCTTGGGCTGGGTGCCCGTGAATACGGATTTCTGTGCGCAGCCAACGGGCTTGGGGCGCTTTGCAGCGCGATGTTTGTGGCAACATTTGGACATAAAGGAAGTCGTGAAAAATGGTTATGGACAGGCGCTGTGCTCTTTCCCCTCTCCCTTGTTGTGGCGGGAATGGCAGCCAGTTATCTGCAGGCAATGGCTATTCTGTTTATAAGCGGCTTTGTAATGGTGATAACCACCACCAGCATAATCAGCATACTGCAGCTGAACGCACCGGATAATCTGCGCGGGCAGATCATGGGGATGTTCAGCACCTGTTTTATGGGGCTTTTCCCCTTTGGGAGCCTTATTCAAGGCACAATGGCACAGTACATGGGGATCAGGGTTACCATGTCAGGAACCGCCTGCCTTGCCCTTGCAGCGGTGATTTTTATCATGTTCAAAACTGCTCGTGCGCAGTAAAAAATGAACATGGTTTGTATCTATTCAGCGTAGTGAATGGTCTTGTTTTGGAGTGACTATGAAGAATTTCGTAGTTTTTCTTGGCGAAGCGCAGCCAAAAAAATCGCGTCTGTCTGAGCGAGGGACGAGCGAGTTTCGCGATTTTGGCGTAGCGAGCCTTAGAAAAACAAGAAATTCTTCACCGGAACGGAAAAACAAGACCATTCACGAATCCTTATTACTGTTAATACGCTGAACAGTTACCATGGTTTTTCTTTGCGTCCTTTGCGTCCTTGAGCGAAGCGGGCGGTTCAAACCACAACAACTGAACCGCAAAGAACGCTAGGAACGCGAAGATTTTGCAGTTCCGGTGACCTGGATTATATCATCCGTAACCCGGTAGAGGCTGGGAATCATAAGCAGGGTGATGCCGGTTGCAGCCATAACGCCATAAGCAAGGCTGAGTGCCATTGGTATCAGAAACTGCGCCTGGTAGCTGCGCTCAAATATCAGGGGCGCAAGTCCGAAAAAGGTGGTAAGAGAAGTCAGGAGAATCGGGCGGAATCTCCTCTTTCCTGCTGTAATCAGTGCGTCTTCTATGGGCATGCCCTCTTTTCGTTTCTGGTTAACATAGTCAATCAGAAGCAGCGAATCATTTACCACAACTCCGGAGAGGGCCACAATGCCGAATATTGACAGGATGCTTATGTCAAATCCCATTATGAGATGCCCAAGCACTGCGCCAATAATGCCAAAGGGGATTGATGCCATGATGATAAAGGGCTGCATGTAACTCCTGAAGGGTATTGCAAGAAGGGCATATATGCCAAACAGTGCCAGTATAAACCCCTTTTTCATGGAGTCCATGGATTCCCTGCGCTCCCTGCCCTCCCCTTCAAGGGATATGCCAAGGCCGGGATAATCTGACTTGAGCTGCCGCAGTATCCCGTGCTGAAGGTCAGAGACGATTTCATCGGCATTTGCCTTCTTACTGCTTACCGTTGCAGTAACATCTATTACCCGTTTCTGGTCAGTCCTGTTAATGGTGGAGTATCCCCTGCCGTACTGGATAATTGCCACCCTTCTCAGGGGGATTTCACCTCCTCCTGGAAGCCTTATGCGCAAGTTGTCCAGGGATGCCAGGGTACGCCTGTCTGACTCAGGATATCGAACCAGCACCTTTACCTCGTCCCTGCCCCGCTGAAATCTCAGGGCCTCAGCCCCGTAGTAGGCTGCCCTTATCTGTCTTCCCAGGGACTCCTCGGTTATTCCAAGGCTGCGCCCTTCACGGTTCAGCCTGATCTTTATCTCACGCTTTCCCTCTGAATGGGAATCAGCAATGTCCCCAAGCCCGGGGTACCTGGAAAGGGCTTCCTTGAGACGTTCTGCCGCCCTTACAAGTATTCCATAGTCTTCATGGGCCAGCTGGATATCTATGTTGGCGCCCATGTGTACCAGGTTGGAGTTGATTGAGAGGGATTCAATGCCTGGAATCTCACCGACTTTCTTTCGCCACAACGCCTCTATGATGGAAGATGTAATGCTGCGCTCCTCTCCTGGAGTAAGGAGCAGGGCAACCTCTGCAAGGTTTGCCCCGGATGTGCCTTCTGCCCCTGCAGGCCCTCCCTTTGGCATTGTGCCCCCAATTACCGTAAAGATGTGCAGCAGCAGGGGCTCATCAGTGTGGTATTTTTTGCGAAGCTCTTCAATACTCTCCCTTGCCTTTTCTTCAAGGTATGAGGCAACTTTGGCAGTCTGCTCAACAGGGGTGCCAACAGCCATGCGGATCTGCCCCTTGATGACATCTCCGTCAACCTTTGGCATGAAGCTGAACTTGATGATGCCGCCTCCCACAATGCCAATGCTTATAAAGAGAATTGCAATAGCCACGGCAAGGCTTACATAGCGGTAGCGGACACAGAGCCTGAGAAGAAAT
>JALWJV010000164.1 GCA_026996955.1 Deltaproteobacteria bacterium | reverse complement strand
TGTCTGAGCGAGGGACGAGCGCGTTTCGCGATTTTGGCGTAGCAAGCCTTAGAAAAACAAGAAATTGTTCACCGGAACGGAAAAACAAGACCATTTACCAACAATCATTATACGCTGAATAGATACAAAATACTTATACTGAATAAATAATGGAACATTAACATTTAGCCAAAAGGAGAACAGATGAACATATACGTAGGTCAGTTGCCTTATAATGTAAACGAGACAGAACTCAGGGAACTTTTTGTGGAATTTGGCGAGATAGCCAGTGTCAACCTTATCATGGACAGGTTTTCAGGCAGGGCAAAGGGGTTTGCATTTGTTGACATGCCCAATAACTCCGAAGCAGACCAGGCAATCAAGGCCCTTAACAGGAGCATGTTCAAGGGAAGGGAGATAAAGGTAAACCAGGTCCAGCCCCAGAAGAAAAACAGGCGTTCAAAAAGGCGGGCAAGAAGATATTAACCAAAATAAAACAGCCCCATGCCTGTTCAGGCATGGGGCTGTTTTTATGTTTAGCCCAGTATTGCCTTAAGATCCTCTTCAGGAGTCTCTGCAATGGGCTTGATGTCAAAGTTGTCCACCAGGACCTGAAGCACTGCAGGTGTTACAAATGCAGGCAGGGATGGCCCAAGACGAATATCCTTGATTCCCAGTGAGAGCAGGGTTAAGAGAATTGCCACTGCCTTCTGCTCATACCATGACAGGATCAGGGAAAGCGGCAGATCATTCACGTCACATTCAAATGCGTTTGCAAGCGCAACTGCAATCTGAATTGCCGAATAGGCATCATTACACTGTCCTATATCAAGCAGGCGTGGAATTCCACCAATATCACCCAGGTCCTTGTCAAAGAAACGGAACTTTCCACAGGCAAGGGTGAGAACAATGCAGTCCTCAGGCACCTGCTCAACAAACCTTGTGTAGTAATCACGGCCAGGTTTTGCACCGTCACAGCCGCCTACCAGGAAGAAGTGCCTTATGGCCTTGTTCTTGACTCCCTCAATCACCTTGTCAGCCACACCAAGCACGGCATTCCTGGCAAATCCCACCATTACGGATTTACCCTCCACGTCATCTGTCCAGCCCTCCATCTCAAGGGCCTTTTCAATCACCGGGGTAAAATCCTTGTCCTCGATATGGGTGCAGCCAGGCCAGCCAACAAGGCCCGTGGTAAAGATACGGTCCTTGTAGTCGTCGGCAGGCTTCTGGATGCAGTTTGTGGTAAACAGCACAGGACCGGGAAAGCCCGGAAACTCCTTCTGCTGGTTCTGCCATGCAGTGCCGTAGTGTCCATAGAAGTGGGGATATTTTTTAAGCTCCGGATAACCATGACATGGAAGCATCTCACCATGGGTGTAAATATCTATGCCCTTGCCTTCTGTCTGCTTTAACAGCAGCTCAAGGTCATGGAGGTCATGACCGGTAATGAGGATACATTTACCCTTCCTGTGGCCAAGGGGTACACTTGTGGGCACCGGATCGCCGTAGGTTCCTGTGTTACCTGCATCAAGCAGTTCCATTGTGCGCATGTTTACCTTGCCTGCCTTCATGGCAGCATCAACACACTGGTCAACGGTAAGCCCCTCTGCAAGCAGCACGGAAAGTGCCTCATACATAAAGGCCGCAACCTCAGGATCGTACTGTCCAAGTATAAGTGCATGGTCAGCATAGGCTGCAATGCCCTTGAGTCCATAGAGCAAAGTCTGCTTGAGGGAACGGATGTTCTCGTCCTTATCAAGGCTCTGTATGAAATCAAGGGCTTTGCCCTGCTCAACCATTGCATCAATATTATCAGCAGGGATAAAAGTTGCAGCAGGATGATCAAAATCTGTCTTTCCGCCTGCAGCCGCAACCTTTTCCTTCATTGCCTCACGCAACTCAACTGTCTTGTTGAGCATTTTTACAAAGCGTTCAGGGTCAAAATCAACATTTGTAAGGGTTGAGAAGACTGCCTCCATGACGAACTTGTCAGTCTCCTTGTCAACAATGCCCTTGCTGCGCCCCTGGTTTGCAAAGAGTGCCAGACCCGTAAGGGCATGTATAAGCAGGTCCTGAAGATCTGCCACGGTTTCGTTTTTTCCACACACACCGAGTACGGTGCAGCCCTTGCCTTTTGCTGTCTGTTCACACTGATTACAGAACATTTGTATCTCCTTTATCCTGTATCTGTCGGGACAACGCCCGGTTATTATTCAATCTGACAATCGCTCAACGCAAGATTTAAACTGAATCGACACGACCGCTCAAACATCAGCGCCAAGCCAGGAACACTGGTTAACAGCGCTAATGTTTTGAATTCTAATTTTGAAGAGATTATATACACAAGAATAGAGAATAACTTTGACTTATGTCAAATTTTTGTATCTACTCAGCGTGATAATTGGTCTTGTTTTGGAGTGACTTTGAAAAATTTCGTAGTTTTTCTTGGCGAAGCGTAGCCGGAAAATCGCGTCTGTCTGAGCGAGGGACGAGCGAGTTTCGCGATTTTGGCGTAGCAAGCCTTAGAAAAACAAGAAATTATTCACCAGAACGGAAAAACAAGACCAATTATCAACCTTATATATAAATACGCTGAACAGTTACGAAAAAAGTTAATGACCTGAAGCCCGCCTGAGTAATGCCCCAAGATCACCGCTTAACCAGGGAAGCACGGCCCTGGCTGTTACTGATATTGAAACACCGTTACGCCCTGCCCTCTCAAGCCTGCCCCTTATGGTAAGGATCTCACTGGTATAGACAAGCTCTCCCCACCGCCTCTGAACATGCGGAAGGATGACCACATCAACCAGCCCTGTTTCATCTTCAAGGGTGGCAAAGATTACCCGCCTGCCAGAGCGTGTAGGAGGTGTGTGAAAAAAGATAACAAGCCCTGAGACCGTGACAGTTGCACCAGAGGACAGGCGTCTTAGATGACTGCCGGCAACCACACCCTGCCTTTCAAGAAACTGTCTCAGAGCGGAAAGGGGGTGCGCGGTGCAGTACACCTCCATACATTGCTTTTCAAGGAGTACCCTTTCATGCAACCCGCGCATCTTCTCCATAACCGGCATGGCCACTCAGACATAATGGGAAATCCCGGGTTGGAATGGCCTCCCTGCCAAGCCCCTGGAGCGCCCCGGCAAATATAAGGTTATACCTTGCCCTGGACGGAAGCTGTATCCTTTCAAAAAAATTGCCCCAGCTCCTGTATGGACCTCCCTGTTCACGCTCAGAGACTATCTTTTCAGCACTCCTGATACCAAGCCCCCTTATCACCTGGAGAGGACACCTTATGCCGTCACCCTCAGCCCGGTACCGACAGGTGCTGCTGTTCACATGGGGCACAAGCACAGGTATGCCGCTCCTTCGGGCCTCGTTAAGTATGACAAATGGAGGATATGAACCCACATGACCGGCGTTTAGCAATCCCAGATAAAATGCCCTGGGATGATGTGCCTTAAGCCACGCACTCTGCAGGGTTATATGCGCAAAGGCAACTGCATGGGCCTTGCAGAACCCGTATGCCGCAAAGGCTGCAATCTTTTCATACACGCGCTCTGCAGTCTCCCGGCCATAGCCGCGTGCCGCTGCTCCCTGAATGAACGCCTGCTTAAGCCTTGCCATCTCGCCGGAAGACCGCCCCTTGGTCATGGCGCGCCTGAACACATCGGCATCGGCATATGAGAAGCCTGCAAAACGCCTGACAATCCTGAGCACCTGTTCCTGAAAAACAATAACCCCGCCGGTCTCCTCCAACATGTCCCTGAGATCAGGATGAAGCCAGTCCTTCTTCTCTTTTCCGTGCCTTCTCCTGAGATAACGCTCCACCATGTCACCCTTTACAGGCCCCGGCCTGAAAAGAGAGATCTCAACTGCTATATCGTTAAAGTCAGAAGGCTGGAGACGGCCTGCCAGGTTCCGCTGCCCGGAAGACTCAAGCTGGAACACACCAAGGGTCCTGCCGGAACAGATGAGCTCAAATGTCTTTTTATCATCACACGGGATTTTATCAGGGTCTATCATCACACCCTGTTCAGAAAGGGCCTCCACAGCCTTTCTGATTGCGGTATGCATTCGCAGCCCCAGGAGATCCAGCTTAAGCAGCCCCAGTATCTCAACATCATCCTTGTCAAGATGGGCAACCGGAAGCCCCTTTCGCGACACAGACACTGCACTCCAGCAGTATATATCATCAGGCACCAGTATAACGCCACCCAGGTGAACCGATGCCTGACATGGAATTCCCTCAAGGGATGAGGCCATTTCAACAAGCTTTTTCTCATTTTTAAGAGGGGAGTGCTTAAGCTCCGGAAGACTCTCCAGGGCATCGGCAAGGGGGATACCCCGAAGTGACCAGGGGAGACATTTTCCAAGCCTGTCTATCTCGTTAAGGGGGTAACCCATTGCCCTTGCCGCAAGCCTCACAGCGCTTCTCACCCTGAAAGTTGATATGGTGGCAACAAGGGCTGCCTGCCTGCGCCTGGGTGTACCGCCGGAACCTTCACATCGCCCTATCAGCCACCTGGTTACCTCGTCCCTGCGCTCGGAATCAAAATCTATGTCTATGTCAGGGAGATCATGCCTGCCGTCATTGATAAAACGCTCAAATAGGAGATTGTGACGTATGGGATCAGGGCCGTTATGAAGCAGGTGCACAAGCAGGGAGCCTGCTGCAGAGCCCCTTATGCTGTGGCGTATGCCGCGGGATGAGGCAAATTGGCAGATATCGTTTACAAGAAGGAAAAAATCTGAAAGCTCGCGGCTGCTGGCTACCTTTAACTCCTTTTGGAGCTGATGAACATACTGTGCAGGTACAACCCTCTTCTTCCTGGCAAGGGCTGTTACCGCCCGTTTTGAAAGGATGCGGTCTGCCCGGGCCTTTTCCATAAACCGAGGGGGATGCAGCCTGCCAGAAGGAAATGAAAATTTGCAGCTCTCTGCTATATCTGCACATGCAGCAATCAGCGATGCAGAAAGCCCCCTTGCGGCCATATCTTCATCCGTGCAGAAGTGAAAGGAATCCGAAGGTAAGGGAGAGACTTTCCTGTGGTGGTGATTCTTCTGTATATCTACAAACATGCGGTGTACTGCATATTCTGAGGGATGGAGAAAGGCCGCGTGATTTACCGCAACTGCAGGAAGCCCAAGC
>JALWJV010000163.1:12262-19405 GCA_026996955.1 Deltaproteobacteria bacterium | reverse complement strand
CCATAATAGACATAACTCCTTTTAATTTCATTGAAAAAACATTTTTCCAGACTTTGAAACGCTCAATCTAGCTTAGCTAATCTTGACCTGCTGTTACCCCGTCATAAACATGGACACTTTCCCCTTCAAGAAACACGTCCGTTATTTCACCATTCTCAAGCAGGTCATGATAAATTGTAAGTATCTCTCCACCGCGAGTCTGCACCTCCACTGGACTTTCAGCCAATCCCTTGGCTGCCATTACAATGGCAGAGGCAACTGAACCGGTACCGCAGGCAAGGGTTTCGTCTTCAACACCGCGTTCATACGTCCTCACCGCTATACGGTTTCTGTTCATACGGCTTGTAAAATTTACATTAGTGCCATCCGGTGCGAAAAAATCATGCTGTCTCAAGGCACGACCTGTTTCCACCACCGGCACATCTTCAACATCATCAACCACCACTACCACGTGGGGCACACCGGTATTGACAAACGATATTTTAACCGGTTTTCCGTTTACGTGAAGCTCACGGTCAAGAAACATTCCAAAGGGCGGGGATAACTGAAGTTTGACCCTGGTTCCCTTTACATGCGCAGAAATTATGCCTGCCAGGGTCTCAAAACGCATCTCCTCAGGGGCAATCCCCTTCATAAAGGCAAACCGTGCAGCACACCTTCCACCGTTACCGCACATCTCTGCCTCACTGCCGTCTGCATTGTAGAAGCCCCATCTGAAATCAGCATTGTCTGATTTTTCTATGAGAATAAGCCCGTCAGCCCCGATTCCAACCCTGCGGGCACAGAACCTGCGGGCAGCCTCCGGCGCTTCCTCTCTTGATATGAGTGTATCCCGGTTATCTATGAGCACAAAGTGATTGCCGCTTCCATGCATCTTTGCAAATTCAATATTGTTTAACATCTCAGAAAATTCCTCCTGAATTGAGCGTTTCAAAAGTTTGAAGAAATGATTTTATACGATATTAAAAGGAGTTAAATCTATCATACTCTTCAACTTTTGAAACGCTCAATTCAGGTTCCTATAAAATGTGCTCCCCCTTAATCAGATCCCGGTACGTCTCTCTCTCCCTGACTACCTGGAACCTGTCATCCCTGACCATCACCTCGGCAGCCCTGGGGCGGGAGTTGTAGTTTGATGACATGGTAAAGCCATAGGCCCCTGCACTCATAACCGCAAGCAGCTCTCCTGGACGAAGTTCCTGCACAGCCCTGTCCCTGGCAAGAAAATCTCCGGTTTCACAGATGGGGCCTACAATATCCACTGTGGCTGTGCCCCGTGCCTTTTTTTCAACCGGCTGAATATCATGATAGGCCTGATAGAGACTTGGACGCGCGAGGTCGTTCATTGCTGCATCAACCACGTAAAATTCCTTGGTATCAGTTGTTTTGGTATAAAGGACGCTGGTTACCAGTATGCCAGCGTTACCGGAAATTGAGCGTCCCGGCTCCACTATCAGGGTGTGGGGCATGTCCTCCATTGCTTCAAGGATAGGCCTTGCGTAATCCTCAGGCAGCGGCGGGTCCTCATCGTTATATCTGATGCCAAGCCCACCTCCGATATCAATATGGGAAAGCCTTATGCCCTCTGATTCAAGACGGTTGACCAGGAGCTTTATCCTGTCAAAGGCATCTTTGAATGGAGAGATATCCGTGAGCTGCGAACCAATATGGCAGTCAATCCCAACCACCTCAAGGGCGCTGTCCCTGGAAGCCCTCAAATAGGCATCAAATGCCTGATCCATTGAAAGGCCGAACTTGTTCTTGCTGAGCCCTGTGGAGATATAGGGGTGAGTCTTGGGATCTACATCAGGATTGACCCTGAACGATATGCGGGCCCTCTTATCCATCTTCCTGGCAATTTCAGAAATCACCTCAAGCTCGCCAGGTGATTCCACATTAAAGAGCAGTATGCCTGCCTCAAGGGCAGCCGTTATCTCATCCCTGGTCTTGCCAACGCCTGAATAAACGATACGCTCTGCAGGGATACCTGCCTCAAGGGCCCTGAACAGCTCGCCTCCTGATACGATGTCAGCCCCTGCACCGAGACCGGCAAGCAGGTTCAGAACGGCAAGGTTGCTGTTTGATTTTACAGCATAGGCCACCAGGTGAGGACGTTTTTTGAAAGCATCCCTGTAGGCATTGAAATGTCTTGTGAAGGTGCGGGCACTGTAAAGGTAAAAAGGGGTGCCAACTTCTCTGGCAATGGCCTTTACCGGCACTTCCTCACACCATAATTCATTGTCTTTATACTCAAAATAGTGCATTAAATCTTACCTGTATTGTATCTATTCAGCGTAGTGAATGGTCTTGTTTTGGAGTGACTATGAAGAATTTTGTAGTTTTTCTTGGCGAAGCGCAGCCATAAAAATCGCGTCTGTTTGAGCGAGGTACGAGCGAGTTTCGCGATTTTGGCGGAGCAAGCCTTAGAAAAACAAGAAATTATTCACCGGAACGGAAAAACAAGACCATTCACTAACCTCAATTACCATCAATACGCTGAATAGTTACCCTGTATTTACATCTACCTAGATCTATAAATTTTCAGTTCTCAAACTCAACTAAGGCACTATGAGAACTTAATATATTCTGATAGTAACAATTGATGACATACCACTTTCATTAGGCGGATCTGCATTATCAACCGCAGTTACCCAGTAAGAGTACCTGCCTGGAGCAAGCCTGTCCCTGTCCACGAATCGCGGTGACTTGACGTATTTGTGAGTAAGCAGGGTAATGAGTCCGTCAGGCTCACGCCTGTACACCTTGTAACCTGCCACATCCATCTCACTGTTCTGCTGCCAGAGAAGCTCGATTCCCTTGTCACTCTGTATGGCAACCAGCCCCTTAGGCGGTGCAGGCGGGATAAAGTCCCTGGGAACAACATTAGATACCTCTGCATACTCTCCTGTGATTACAGTTCCGTGGAAGTTTATGAAAGCTACAACCCGGTAACTGTAAATCCTGTCTGTTCTGGCATTTTCATCCACAAATTCTGTATGTTTTATATCAGCAATATGCTTCCACTTCTCGGACTTCTCCTCCCTGCGAAGCAACCTGTATGAAAGAGGCCTGTCCACAGGTGTTCCGTCTGTCCATTTTTCAGGAGGCGCCCATGAAAGCCTGATACCCTTTCTGACTGCCTGGGCAGCAAGGTCTAAAGGCTTCTCCGGTGGCGCATGCCACACCACGCTTACACTGTTTGACAAGTCACTTTTACTTAAAATGCCCTTTACTGCCATGACAGCATACCTGTAATGCATCCCCGGCCTCACAGTCCTGTCCTCGTAAAGCATTTTCCTTGTTTCCGCCGGATTTGCACCAAAGGGAATCTTTATGGACTGATCAAATTTTGGCGGGCATCCCTGGCAGTACTGGTCAAGAGGGACCTCTTCCTTGAACAGCTCAAAGGAATCAAGCTCCACCATTGGGCTGCCATCCATGTTTTTAACAGGCACCGACCATGACAGTTCTATTCCCTCAGGGGTGACCCTGGCAGTCAGATCGTCAACAGCTTCAGGGCGCAGTTTGCCCGGAGGCACAGGAAAGAGCTTTTTCCCGCATCCGGCACAGGCTATCATAAAAAAAACGGCAGCAAGCACAGCAGGAAACAGTACTGAAACCGGTCCTGCTTTTTTCTTTATTTCTTTTTGCTGCCTTGATGGAATCAACATAAAAAGACCAAGTAACTTTAATTAGCTGCATTAACAGAACGTGGGCTGTTCTGCTCAAGCCACGCTTCAGCCTGACTGACAGCCTCAGATACTGCCTGGGTGCCGGTCCCACCCGGACATTTCCTTGCCTCAACCGAACCCTCAGGAGTTATGACCTTCATCACGTCTTCAGCAATCAGAGGATGAAGTGAACAGAGCTCCTCAACGGAAAGATCTGTAAGCTCAACTCCCCTGTCCAGGCACTGTGCCACTGCCCGGCCCACTACCTCATGGGCCTCCCTAAATGGAAGCCCCTTTTCCACAAGATAATCCGCAAGGTCAGTGGCAGTAAGAAAACCTGTATTAACCACCTGGCTGAAACGCTTTGGATGCGGAGAGATTCTGGCTACCAGACCTGCCATAACCTCAACTGACATCTCAGCAGTATCAACGGCATCAAAAAGCGCCTCCTTATCCTCCTGGAGGTCCCTGTTATACGCAAGAGGAAGCCCTTTCATCAGTGTCAGCAGGCTCATCAGATGGCCATAAACCCTCCCGGTTTTACCCCGCACAAGCTCCGGAACATCAGGGTTCTTTTTCTGGGGCATTATGCTGGAACCTGTACAGTAGCCATCGGGAAGCTCCACAAAGCCAAACTCTGACGAGGACCATAGCACAAGCTCTTCTGAAAGCCTGCTGAGATGCATCATTACAAGGGAAAGGGATGATACGAATTCAATTATAAAGTCCCTGTCCCCTACGGCATCAAGGCTGTTCTCGGAGATGCCCTCAAAACCCAGTTCCTCCGCCACCCAATTTCGGTCAATGGGAAAGCCTGTTCCGGCAAGGGCAGCACTTCCAAGCGGGCAGATATTCACCCTCTTTCTGCAGTCGGCAAGCCTCTCCCTGTCCCGCTTGAACATCTGGAAGTAGGCAAGCCAGTGATGGGCCCACAATACAGGCTGGGCATGCTGAAGGTGGGTAAAGCCGGGAATTATGAGATTGGCATGGCTCCGGGCCTGGTGGAGAAATGCCTCCTGAAGGGCATGAAGCTTTGCATCCAGGCAATCTATCCTCTCCCGTACATAAAGCCTGGTATCCGTTGCCACCTGATCATTACGGCTCCTTGCCGTATGCAGTCTTTTACCCGCATCACCTATTTTTTCAGAAAGTGCACGTTCAATATTCATGTGCACATCTTCAAGCTCAGGCCGCCACTGGAATGTTCCTGCCTCTATCTCGCCCCTGATCTCATCAAGGCCGTTTCTAATAGCCCGGGCATCCTCTGGGGAAATAATACCCTGCCTTGCAAGCATTGCAGCATGGGCCTTGCTTGCCTGAATATCGTGATGCCACAGCCTGCGGTCAAAGTGTTCCGAGGCTGAAAATTTTTCCACCAGCTTCTCTGTTGCCTCCTGGAAACGCCCTCCCCAAGGCTTGGCATTTGCTGAATCACCCGTTGCCTGTTTATCCGCCATTAACCTCTTACTCCTGACCCTGAAATATGAATTATTTCATTGAAAATAAGTAACTGTTCAGCGTATTAATGAAAATTGAGGTTAGTGAATGGCCTTGTTTTTCCGTTCCGATGAATAATTTCTTATTTTTCTAAGGCTTGCTCCGCCAAAATCGCGAAACTCGCTGGTGCCTCGCTCAGACAGGCGCGATTTTTGTGGCTACGCTACGCCAAGAAAAAACTACGACCTGAATTGAGCGTTTCAAAAGTTTGAAGAAATGATTTTATACGATATTTTAAAAGGAGTTACATGTATCATACTCTTCAACTTTTGAAACCCTTCGGGATTGCCGGATTTGCTGCATCTCCTTTGTCAGAGGAATTCCCATATAGCCGACTATTATGGGAATTCCTCTTTCGCGGATCTGCAGCAAATCCGACAATCGCTCAATCCAGGTACGAAATTCTTCAGAGTCACTCCAAAACAAGACCATTCACTACACTGAATAGATACGAAAATAACACCTTTAATTAGTGTCTGCCACTTTTTCAAGCATCAACCTTGCCTGTCTCCAGGGCAAGCTCAATGAGCCTGTCCAGAAGTGAACTGAATTCCATTCCTGCTGCTGCAGCGGCCTGGGGAAAAAGGCTTGTGGGTGTCATGCCTGGTATTGTATTGGTCTCAAGCACCTTGATTGTCCCATCTTGCGCAAGGATCATGTCTGTCCTGCTGTAGCCGCGAAGTGAAAGTGCCCTGTGTGCCATAATCCCTATGTTCCTTGCCCTTACAGCAACCTCCTCATCAATTTCTGCAGGACACACCTCCCGCGTTGCACCTGGCTTGTACTTTGCCTCCATATCAAAAAAATCATATTTTTCCCCTGGAATTATCTCCACCAGGGGAAGGGCCTGGAGCTCTCTGTTTCCTATCACCCCGGCGGTAATCTCCCGACCCTGGGCAAATGCCTCTGCCATTACCCGGCTGTCCCACTTAAATGCCTCCCTCAGGGCATCTCCAAGGGCTGATGCATCATCTACCCGCGCCATGCCAACACTTGAGCCCTGGGTACATGGTTTTACCATGAGAGGCAACCCAAGCTTCCTGACTATCTCTTCAGGGTTTATGTCTTTACTGCTCTCAAGGGTTATCCAGTCCGGGGTCGGGATACCAGAGGCCCTGTAAACCACCTTTGAAAGGTGTTTGTCCATTGCAAGGGCACTTCCCAGGACACCGCTTCCCTGGTACGGAATATCCAGCATGTCAAAGAGCCCTTGTATAGTTCCGTCCTCACCGTATTTTCCGTGCAGAAGAATAAAGGCAACGTCAATTTTGCCTGCATCAGCCACTATCCTAGGGATATCACTTTTGGGATCATAGACTGTTACATCGTATTTATCTCTGTCCAGGGCATTCTTCACACCCTCTGCCCCTGAAAGGGAAACTTCACGCTCTGCAGACCTTCCGCCGCACACAAGTGCCAGTTTGATTTTGTCTTTTTTATTCATTGGGATTAGACTCTGCCTGGATTTTGGAAATTCTTCTAATTTACACCAAAGGCCATGTCATAAAGCTTAAACAGGTTACAGCATGTCAGACCGTATTGCAAAAACAAGAGACAGGACAGTTTACCCAGACTCCCCAATTCCGGCAGTAGCAGTGGTGGTTAAAAGAGATGATGAATTCCTTATGATTAAAAGGGGCAAGGAACCGCGGAAGGGCACATGGACTGTACCGGGCGGCAGTATTGAGCTTGGAGAAACCCTGAATGAAGCAGCGGAACGGGAGGTAATGGAGGAAAGCAGGTTAAAGGTAAAGGCATTGAGAGCATTTACTGCCATTGATGCAATATACAGAGACATGGAGGGTAAACTGGAATTTCACTATGTAATTATTTACATGGAGGCTGAGTATCTTGGCGGTGAACCTGCCGCTGGTGATGATGCAACAGAGGTTCGGTGGGTAAACCGTAAGGAAATAAAAGAAGGCTTTCCCAATGCAGAACCCGGGACACTTCGAATAATCCGGGAACAGTTCGG
>JALWJV010000163.1:2900-12252 GCA_026996955.1 Deltaproteobacteria bacterium | reverse complement strand
CCAAGGGCCGCCTTTAATTTTCTAAAAACTTGCTAATTTAACAAGTCGTTTTGCCTATTTGCCATGAGAAGCTCTCATCTCGGCAGCAAGCTCCTTGATATGACCAAGGTCCTTGGTCATCATGGCCCAGCCATACCAGTATGCATAATCCGGATTTACATGGAAGAAGCCCTGATATGCACGCATACGATGCTTCATGTACATCTCGAAGAGTACCTGCTCAATATACGCAGTACCAGCGGGCAGATCCTTATAACTTTCAGAACCTGCAGCACTGTTATAATCTGTCCTCATAAAGTAGAGGAAATCAGGATAGGCAAAGGGCTGATCCGCACGTTTCTTGAGGATGCCATCCTTGTACAGGTCAGCAACAATATTGATTCCTTCTGCTAGGATCCTGTCTGTCTTTCTGAGCATTGAATCACCCATCTCAAGCTGGGTCTTTGCATAGTTCCTGGAGTGACACTTGCTACAGGTATCCAGCATCTTGTCACGCTCTTTCTGCCAAGCCTCCTGGGTAAGCCTTGCAAGGTCAACAGCCTTTACAGCCTCAAGACGTGCAGTTGGCTTTCCTGTTTCAGGGTTAAGCACACCAAGGGCCTTAAGGATGGTTACCCTGTCAGCAGCAGCCTGCTTGTCCTCGGGGAGCGGAAGTCTGACACCAAGGAATCCCCATGCAGTGTGGTTGTTGTGATCACCACCTGGCATATGGCAGTCCTGGCACTTGGGAGCCGGTGCATCAGGGGGAAGCTCACCTGCCATCTTTGCAAAGTAGCGGGTACCGTGCTTTGAGCTGCTCCACATCTCCCACTGCGGGTGGTCATAACCCATGTGACACTGCCGGCAGGCACGGGGATCAAGGGCCTCTTTCTTGGAGAAGCTGTGCCTGGTATGACATTCGTCACAGGAGTTGTTCTGGTAACGGTAACCAGCATCATGCTGAGCCTTCTTCTGCTCCTCTGTCTTGATACCCATATTGTGGCAACCACCGCAGCCACGCCCACCTTCCATGAGCTCATCAGGCTCTACGTGGGTAATCGGCAAGGCATTCATTGAGGTCCAGCCAAACTGGTGTTTACCCTTCTTGAACTGATTGAACTGCTCCTCGTGGCACTCTGCACACTTGTGCTCATCGGGCAGAACGACCTTGTTAACATCCTTGGCGCTGGAATGAGCGTCACCGTGACATACATCACATGTAATATCATTTTCAGCGTGTTTACTCACACTCCAGTCCTTGACCTGACCAGGACTGACCTTTTTGTGACACTCAATACACTTGTTACCTGCCATTGCCATGCCTGCAAAGCACACACTGAAAAGTGCTGCCATAAACAGAGTGGCATACCTTGAAAAACCTTTCATAAGTTTCCCTCCTGAAATTAAATGTTGATTTGTTACACCCAAGAAAACTGCAACCACCTAATCTGAAAAATTAGGCACTAAGTATATAAAAAAAACCTGTTGAACAATATGCCCTAATCACCCTTTATGATTTTACCCACAGGGCTTACAACATACTTTTCAACAGGAATTTTCTTGCCAGAAGCTTTGAGAGCTGCATCCAGAATACCCAGCATTGAGGAACAGCAGGGTACCTCCATGATGACACAGGTAATACTTTTTATATTCGCCTTGCTGAAAATATCTGCAAATTTCTTTATATATCCCTGCTGATCATCAAACTTGGGGCAGCCAAGCATAACGACCTTTCCACCAACCAGACGCTGATGGAAATCAGGGAGGGCAACTGCGGCACAGTCCGCTGTTACCAATAGGTTAGCATCCTTCAAAAACGGTGCTTCCGGCGGTATAAGCCTGATCTGAATAGGCCAGTGCCCAAGCTGAGATACACTTGACTGATTCACCACAGGCTGGTTTGCATCAGCACATGATATTGTCCCAAGCTCCTGTGCATGGGAAGAAGGACAAGATACCCCACCACCCTTCTTTGAAGAAAGGTATTCTTCAACTGCCTTTTCGTCAAAATCCTCTGCCTCACGCTCTATGATCTTGAGAGCGCCTGTGGGACAGTTGCCAAGGCAGGCACCCAGACCATCGCAGTACTTTTCAGCTACAAGCCGGGCTTTGCCATCAACAATTTCAATGGCACCCTCTTCACATGCAGGAACGCACTGCCCGCAACCATCACACAGTTCCTGGTCTATCTCTATAATTTTTCGAACAATTTTCAACGGATTCACCTCATTTTCCAAGTAATAATATTAAATTTATCCGTTTTTATCAAGGGGCGGAGAAAAATTAATTGACATAAGTCAAGAAACCCCGACAAAAATACGGCATCAGAAACCGCGGGGACACCGCACGCCCCTACCAATCCTGTTCATCAAACGGTTATCTCAGATATACGAACTGAAAACGCCCAACAAAAACGGTATTATCTTGAATAATACCACCACCTTGCACATTCCGCCCACCCTGTCAACCTACCAGAATGCGCCTGTTTAGCTTATGCCACTGGCTCCCGGAATTCTACCCGGAAGCCAGATGATCCACGCTTCAGAATTACTATTCTACAGTTGCATCTTCAACAATTACAGCATAGTGGTAGCCAAAGCCAAAATCCTTGTCCTTGGCAAGTTTTCCTATAATAGTAACAACTGCTCCTTGGGCAGGATCTGCCTTGGTAGTGACAGTAAGATCAAAATTCCCCTTGTCAACCGCTCCGGTTCCATCCTGTATATGGATCCAGTTCTTTCCCATAATGCCATGTGCAACCTTAACTACCTGGCCACGAACCTTGACATCCTTGCCAACAAGCTCATCAGCCTTGGCATATATCTCTGCCACTGTATAGGCATTGTCACCCTGTGCCTTTTCAACTTTTATTTCGCTGTGAATAGGGGCCACAGTCTTTCCATGGGAAGGGGCACTGCCCATGCCACCGGCCATGCCTCCTGAGCCCATACCGCCATGAGCACTTCCGCCGCCTACAGGGCCAGGAGAAAATATAATGCTCTCAAAGGTACGGTTCAGGGTCTTGCTCCTGAAGTTATGCATCTCGTTTCCAGGCATTAGCACCACATCATCACCAACCTTTACCTGCATCTGGGGTACAGCAACCCAGAGCTTGTCATTTCCTATGGAAAGCAGCATGTAGGTATAACCACCACTGTTCATGGTCTCCTCAACCTTACCGCCCAGAAATTCAGGTCCTTTTGGAGCTGATTTCTTTACGGCAGGTGCAGAAGATGTGCTTTCTTTAGAGGCAGACTTGCCTGTCTGCTGGTTATTGCACCCACAAAGCCCTGCGGCAAGCACGGCTACTGCCATCAGCAGTATTATTCTCTTTATAGTGTATTTCATTTTTTCCTCCTTGGATTATAGTTTCTGACAGTATTTTGAAAAATTCAGCCTATATGAAAAACAGTGATTTGTATTAAATGGAGTTAAACAGACCAGGACGGTTTCCTGTTCAGGAGATGTATTCCGAAGCGTGGTGCACGCCGGACAGACATCCTTTGTAGTCTTTTTATTATTGCAAGTCAATAATTATGCACTGGCCATTCCGACTTTACAAAATGAACATAAACCACAGACTTTTCATACCGGATAATGAAATAATAATCCGTGCTACCAAATCAGGCGGGCCTGGCGGGCAGAATGTTAACAAGCTTAACAGTGCAGTCCATCTCAGGTTTAATATCCCGGCTTCTTCCCTTCCGACTGCCGTGAAGGAACGGCTTCTAGCACAGAATGACAGGAGAGTCACCAGGGATGGAACATTGATTATTAAAGCCCAACAGTTCAGAACATTTGAAAAAAATAGGGAGGATGCCCTGAAAAGGCTTGCAGATTTTATAAAAAAGGGCACAGCCAGGGAACCCTTGCCCAGAAAGCTCACGCGTCCTACAAAGGCATCTCAGAAGAAAAGAATGGAAGAAAAGCTTAGAAGGAGTAAAATCAAAAAGTTGAGACAAAAAATCACGTTTTAAACTTTCATGACATAGGATTTGTCCCCTGACCATGAAAGTTGGCTGAACGCCGGAAGCTGAAAGCAGCATCGCTTCTTTTTTGGAGCCTTGAGCTTTCAGCCTTGAGCTATTCTGACAGCGAAAAGGAGCAGTTATGAATCCCCTTACCATCAAGATTACCAGAAACAGCAAACCTTTACTCTACCTCATTGCAGTAATATTCATCTGTTTTTCATTTTTAAGTGCACCATTTGCAGGAACACCCGAGACTGTAATAACTACGGATTCCATCAAAAATATCTCCCTTACGATCTACAACCGTGACCTTGCACTGGTCAGGGATGTACGTCAGTTCAAACTTCCCAAAGGGGAGATAATCCTTGCATACAGTGGCATCAGTGCCAGAATCATGCCTGAAACCGCTCTGTTCAAGGCCAAAGGAGTAAACATACTGGAACAGAATTTCGAATATGATCTCCTCACCCCTGATTCCCTGCTAAGAAAATATGTTGGCCGTCAGGTTGAAATAATTAAAAAACACCCCACAACCGGCGAGGAAACAACTGTACCCGCTACGGTACTAAGCACAAACAACGGCGTGGTGCTTAAAGTTGGAAACCGCATTGAGACAGGGATCCCAGGACGTTTGGCATTTCCCGATGTTCCTGAAAACCTGCGCGTTAAGCCAACACTGTGCCTGCTTGCAAAGAGCAGCAAATCTGCAAGCCGTGAGATGGAATTGACCTATCTCACCACAGGCCTTGGCTGGCAGGCTGACTATGTGGCAGAGCTGAACAATGCAGAAAACTCCATTGACCTCAGGGGCTGGGTTACACTCAAAAACAACAGCGGGACTACCTACTCAAATGCCCGTCTGCAGCTTGTGGCAGGAGATGTTCACAGGGTAACACCAGAGGCAAGGCCCAGGGCAATGCTTTATAAGTCAGCATCACCGGCCAGTGTTATGGATACTGCCATGAAAGAAGAATCCCTGCTGGACTTCCATCTCTACACCCTGGGAAGAACTACCACCATAAAAAACAAGCAGAGCAAGCAGGTATCACTCCTTGAAGCAGCCTCTGTCCCGTGTGTAAAAGAATATATTATCAGGGGAAACGACGCTATGTTTACCAGAAAACGCGGAGACGGAGCACGGAAAATCAAGGTAGGGGTATTCCTGACCACGGAAAACACCAAAACAAATCACCTTGGTATTCCAATGCCTGCAGGCACGGTTAGAGTTTATAAAAAAGATTCAGTTGGTGCTCTGCAGTTTGTAGGGGAAGACAGGATTGATCACACACCTGAAAACGAGGATATAAGGCTTAAACTTGGGGATGCCTTTGATGTAACCGCATGGCGCAAACAGACAGATTTCAAGAAGGTTTCAGGATTCAGCGGTTACAACTACACCTATGAGGCAGCCTTTGAAGTGGTTATAAAAAATGCACTCAAAAAAGAGATCACCGTTCAGGTGCGGGATACCATACCGGGAGACTGGAATGTCAAGTCAGAGTCCCTGCCTCACATAAAACTTTCAGCCCACGCAGCTAGATGGGATGTCAAAGTACCCGCCAAGGGCAGCGCAACCCTTACATACCGGGTGCTTGTAAAATATTAAGACATCGTTCCCATCATGCCAGCCAATCAATCCTTACCCGGAAGGACTCTTAACCGGCCCCTTGCCGTTTACACCGTAACTGCATCAATGTTGTTGCTTGGGGCTGGTATTGTCTCGTCAATTTTCATTCCATGGGAAAGGCAACTGCTTGAATTTCTCCAACCTTTTGGAGATACCGGGCCTGGAATGATACTGGTGGAGGGAGCCAAATACCTGGGAAACGGCTTTTACCAGGCCATACCCCTTGCAATCATCCTGTTTTATGCCAGGAAGCGACACAATAAAGTACTTTTCCGCCAGATAGCTGCGACACTTTACGCCCTGATTGCATCCGGGATTCTGGCCAACATATTAAAGTTTATGGTAGGCAAGGCAAGACCTGGAGAAAACCTTGAGAACTGGTTTGTAAATCCATTTGCCATGCCAAATGATTTTCACTCATTTCCATCAGGCCACACTGCTACATCCTTTGCTGTGGCTTATGTACTGTCAAGATTTTATCCCCGTTTCGCCCCCCTGTTTTTCGGCATTGCCATGCTTATAGGCATAGGGCGAGTGGTGGGAGAGTCACATTTTCCAAGCGATGTCATGGCCGGAGCACTGCTTGGACTGGCAACGGGCTGGGCAACAGTAAATCCGACAATCGCTCAATCCAGGTTAAAGTAAATGCTGTCTAACCAGTATCTATTCAGCGTGGTAAATGGTCTTGTTTTGGAGTGACTTTGAACAATTTCGTAGTTTTTCTTGGCGAAGCGCAGCCATAAAATCGCGTCTGTCTGAGTGAGGTACGACTGAATAGTTACTCCAACTAAAGGTATCATCTATCAACAGCCTTCAGGCCAGTGTTCCTCTTTAATCGCACTCTCTGCGGCATCAATGGCCTTACGCGTGATCTCTGCGCCCCATGACTCATTTTGAGGCTCTCCACATACAGCCTTCATGACCCTGGCAGGAGAAAGGGTATCTGATGGTAGCCCAGGCAGAAAAGCCATCTCATCCATAACAGATGAATCCCTGACCTCCCTTATTATTCCGGCCTTCTTCAAAGAATGCACGACTACCTCTACATCTGCCTCCTGAACGCCCGCAGTATCAGCAATGAACCTTTCAGATACCGTTTTCCCCGAACGAAATCCCCTGAAGACTGCTGCAGTTGAATCAAAGGCTGCTGCCATCATGTCTGCGGGCAAAACCACCCTGTCATCAAACCGGAACCGCTTCCATGTCTGTACGGCAAATGAAACCTCAGCGCCTGCAAGAAATGACACCCAACCCATGTAAATCCAGACCAGGATAAGTGGAACCGTGGCAAAAGAACCGTATATGGCATTGTACCTTGCCACACCAACCTGAAGTTTCAGATATACAAGCTGGACAATCAGCCATATCAGGCCCCCAACTACTCCCCCCACCAGTGCGGAGGTCATCTTTACCTTTACATTGGGAAGGAAACGATAAAGCAGCATGAATGTTGATATTACAATCAAGACAGGCATTACACGGAAGATCAGCACAAACAGAAACTTGAATGGAAACCAGTGCATTGCCATGCCGATAAATGTCTGATGCTGGATAATCGCGATGGCTGCAAAGCCCATGTTTACGGCAAGTGGAAGGATGATGAGCATGGCAACATAATCCATGAACCTGCGGCCAAAGGGACGGGGCTTAACAGGCTTCCAGATGGCATTTATGGCCTCTTCCACACTGTTCAGAAGTAAAATGACAATAACAAGCAGGCCGCCAACCCCCACAATCCCAAGGGTGGCAAAATTGGTCTTGTCAACATAGGCAAACACCTTGTCAACCGCAAACTTCAGGTGTTCAATCATGCTGTTTGATTTGCTCCTGAGTGCGACGGTCCCATCCTCAGGGCTGGCCTCTTCTGGCTCCTGTTCCTGTTTCACATACACGGGAGAACCCATCTTCGAGGCATTACTCTCCTGCTGAGCCACATGACTGCTGTCTCCATCCATGCCAACAGCACGGTACTCTCCTGTTAATGTGGTTTCAAAATTTGCTATCATGGTATATGCAGCTTCCCTTATAGCGTCTCCTGCCCCAAGCCCTTTTAGCACTGCTGTACCAAGGGCAAGCAACGGGACAATGGAAAGCACCACAGTATAGGTAAGGGCTGCTGCCCGTAGCATCAAAAGGTCCTTTCCGGAGTTGCGAACAACCATAAAAACAATACGCAGGAATATAAGCAGGGCATTAACAGGCCTGTTATCAGGCCACTGGGAAACAGGCGCAGTTATCCAGTCCTGTACAGAGCCAATGACCGATGACGGCTTTTTTTCAGAAACACTATGCAATTCCATTTTTCATCACTCCCCTTGACCAGTGATGTTTTGCCGTGATAAAAGGAAGCCACATTCTGGGATAGAAGCCGACATAGCTCAGTTGGTAGAGCAGCTGATTCGTAATCAGCAGGTCAGCGGTTCGACTCCGCTTGTCGGCTCCATTACTTTTTGCACTTAGGTTATTTCATGTAAGTGCGTTTTATTACAGAAAATTATCTTACTCCAAAATTTCCCCTATTGCCTGGTATCAAATATCCGTTTGTTTGATTTTACAGGCTCAGTGCTCATAAACTCTACCAATAAAGCACCATCAAACCAGCTCTCGCAATCATTGATAGCCAGAAAAACAGGCGTAATTGCATATATTATGAGACTTTCAATTGAAACCGGCAACTACTGAACTTTTTCCACCTCTCGGAGTGCAGAGGCGAGCCTGGCGTTTTCATCAGCCCCCCGAAGGCTGATCCGAACATAATCCCCTCCATCAAGACCCTGGAAATTAGCACAGTCACGGATGACCATATTGCGCTCAAGCAGCACGGAACATAATTTCTCAGAACTCCATCCTGTTTTCAGCTTGAAGAGCATGAAATGTGTCTCTCCAGGCACATACTCAATCAGGGTGCAACCGCTGACTCTCTCCAGAAACCGCCTCTTTTCCAATGTCCAGAACCTGCGTACCTCACTTGGATATTTGTTATCCTGGAGAAGCCACTCCCCTGCTATCTGTGCCAGCCTGTTCACCTGCCAGGGCTGTATCCATAGATCAAATTTTTCAAGAAGACTGGCGCTGCCTGCCAGATAACCAAGCCTCAAGCCAGGGATACCAAATATTTTTGAAAAGGAGCGCAGGACAAGACAGTTATCGGGTAAAGTTTCAAAAAGCATTGAGCTTTCTTCATCCTCTGCAATAAAAGGCGCATAGGATTCATCAATCACCCAGGTTATTTCCGGGCAGGAACGTACTGCATCGGCAATGATCCGGGGGGAGACATATGTGCCTGTGGGATTGTTGGGGTTACAGATGAACACCATATCCCCTCTACGTGAAGCCGAGACTGCCAGTTCCAGAACCTTCCTGAGGCCCACAGGTTTTCCATTATCCCATGCCCTGATTTTCAAGACCTGTACGCCTGCTGTGGTGGCAGCATCCACATAATCTGAATATGTTGGAACAGGGACGATAATCCTGGAAGGACACAGTGCCCTGGGCAGGGCATAAATCCAGTGGGTTGTGCCGCTTGAGACAAGAAAATTTTCAGAATTGAGACCAAAACGGCTGGAAAGCGCAAGGCGCAACCCTGCGCTGTCAACCTCAGGCAGTGCCTGAATCTGGTCTATATTTGAGGTGATCAGCTCCTTAAGGCCATTGGGCAGTGGAAGAGGACTGACATTAGTGCTGAAGTCAAGCAGCAATGAGGGTTCAATGCCCTTCTTCCTGGCAATTGAGAATATTTCGCCGAGATGGCCTTTAAGCATGAGTCCGGTGGGGA